>NZ_JBHXML010000092.1:0-33523 GCF_042720345.1 Kitasatospora sp. NPDC058478
GGATCACCGGGGCGGGCGGCCCGCCGTCGTGCCTGCGGCCAGGTCAGCCGGCCAGGCCCGGCAGCGGCAGGGTGTGGGTCAGCCCGCCGATGGGGGTCTTGTCGATGCCGGGGATGGTCGGGATGGCGCCACGCGTGGCGGCACCGGCCTCGGCGGCCGGGGCGGGCGCCGCCTGGCCGGCGGCCGGGGTGAGGGTGCCGAGCGTGCCGGTGACCTTGTCGCCGCCGGGCAGCTTGGCGGCGGTGTCGGTGACCGCGCCGGTCACCGCGGGGTTCGTGACCGCGCCGGTGGGCAGCCCGAGGCCGCCGGGCGCGGGGGCGGCGGCGGCGGTACCGGCGCCCACCGCCGCGATGGCGATGCCGAGCGCCGCGGTGCCGGCGGCCTTGAGAGCCTGCTTCATGGTTCGTCCCTTGGGTCGTCGTCGGTGGCCGACATCGGGACGGGGCGGACGGGCTACCGCCGCCACGGCCTGTCAGCATGGACGGGCACACCGTAGTGAGTGGGCCACGCGAGGACCAAAGGGTGTTCACTCACCCGAGTGAGTAATCGGATGAACGCCAACTCCCTTTCGAGACGTGGGCGTTCACCCGACCATTCGAACGGGCCGGGCCGCTCAGCTGTCGCCGGTGCCCGAGCTGAACAGCCACTCCGCCTTCAGTTCGGCGTACCCCGGCTTGATCACGTCGTTGATCATCGCCAGCCGCTCGTCGAACGGCAGGAACGCGGACTTCATCGCGTTCACCGTGAACCACTCCATGTCCCCCAGCGTGTAGCCGAAGGCCTCCACCAGGTGCCCGAACTCGCGGCTCATGCTGGTGCCGCTCATCAGCCGGTTGTCGGTGTTCACGGTGACCCGGAACTTCAGCCGGCTGAGCAGCCCGATCGGGTGCTCGGCGTACGAAGTGGCCGCCGCGGTCTGGAGGTTGGAGGTCGGGCACATCTCCAGCGGGATGCGCTTGTCGCGCACGTACGCGGCCAGCCGGCCGAGCTCGACGCTGCCGTCCTCGGCCACCGTGATGTCGTCGACGATCCGCACGCCGTGGCCGAGCCGGTCGGCGCCGCAGCACTGCAGGGCCTCCCAGATCGACGGCAGGCCGAAGGCCTCGCCCGCGTGGATGGTGAAGTGGTTGTTCTCGCCCTTGAGGTAGTCGAAGGCGGCCTGGTGGCGGGTGGGCGGGTGGCCCGCCTCGGCGCCGGCGATGTCGAAGCCGACGACGCCCTGGTCCCGGTGGCGGTTGGCCAGTTCGGCGATCTCGGTGGAGCGGGCGGCGTGCCGCATCGCGGTCAGCAGGGTGCCGACCCGGATCCGGTGGCCGGCCGCGCGGGCGTTGGCCTCGCCGAGGCGGAAGCCCTCGTTCACGGCCTGGACGACCTCGTCCAGGGACAGGCCGGCCTCCAGGTGCTGCTCGGGGGCGTAGCGGACCTCGGCGTACACGACGCCGTCGGCGGCCAGGTCCTCGGCGCAGTCGGCGGCGACCTTGATCAGGGCCTCGCGGGTCTGCATCACGGCGCAGGTGTGCGCGAAGGTCTCCAGGTAGCGGACCAGCGAGCCGGAGTCGGCGGCCTCGCGGAACCACTCGCCGAGCTCCTTGGCGTCGGTGGTCGGAAGGCCCTCGTAGCCGACCGCGGCGGCCAGCTCGACGACCGTCTCCGGGCGCAGCCCGCCGTCGAGGTGGTCGTGCAGCAGCACCTTCGGCGCGCGGCGGATCTGGTCGGGGGTGGGGATGCGCGGGCCGGCGCCCGCGGCGGTGACAGGGATCTGCTTCTCCATTGCGGAAATATAGCCCCTACGCGCGTAGACCCACCACTGTTAACACGGCCGGTTCGGCGAAAGTCCACCGGGAATTCCACCGTCCGGGCCATCCCCGGCACATTCGGCCCAGTTGCGGCTCAATCGTGCTGCAGCAACCGGCCCCGCCGGGACAGCACGAAGTCCCGGAACGCCGCCACCGGCGGGGTCAGCGGCCGCCCCGCCGCCCAGGCCAGTCCGATCGCCCGCCGGGTGCGCGGCGCCGTCACCTCCAGCTCCACCACCCCCGGCCGCGGCACCAGCGCCGGCGGCAGCAGCGCCACCCCCAGCCCGGCCGCGACCAGCCCGCGCAGCGTCTCCGCCTCCTCCCCCTCGAAGGCCAGCCGCGGCACGAACCCGGCCTGCGCGCAGAAGCCGTCCGTGATCGCGCGCAGCCCGTACCCCTGCTCCAGCCCGACGAACGGCTCCTCGGCCACCTCCGCCAGCCGGATCCGCCGCCGGCCCGCGAGCCGGTGGTCCGCCGGGACGACCAGGTGCAGCCGCTGCTCGTCCAGCGGGCGGGCCGTGAAAGCCGGATCGTCCGGCAGCGGCGCGACCAGGCAGAGGTCCAACTCCCCCGCCCGCAACCGCTCCAGCATCGCCCCGACGTAGTCCTGCACCAGCTGGAACCGGACCTGCGGATGCCCCGCCCGGAACCCGCGCAGCAACGCCGGCACCGCGTCCGTCCCCATCGTGTGCAGGAAGCCGAACGCCACCCGCCCGGCCGCCGGATCGGCCTCCGCCCGGGCCGCCTCCGCCCCCCGCTCGACCTCCGCCAGCGCCCGCTCCACCGAGGCCAGCAGCAGCCGGCCGGCCCTGGTCAGCCGGACCGTCCGGCCCTGACGGGCCAGCAGGTCCACACCCAGCTCCTCCTCCAGCCGGGCCACCGCCCGCGACAGCGTCGGCTGCGGCACCCCGAGCAGCGCGGCCGCCCGCGTCACGTGCTCCAGCCGGGCCACCGCCGCGAACTGGGCCAGCCGGGGCGCCAGCAGCACCGCCGGCTCGTCCGGCCCCAACTCCGCCACCCGGTACCACGGCTCCGTGCCGTCCGTCACGTCCGCCCGGTCCGCCCCGGCCATCCCGCCACCACCTCGACTCATACGACAACGCATCGATCATCCACCGTTCATGCATTGGACGCATCAACCGCAGCGCGCCTACCGTCGACGACATGCAGCCCGCCGATACCAGGGCATCCGTGACCACCCCGGATGCCCCCGCCCCCGCCACCTCGCACGACGACCGCCACCGCCCCGGCCAGCGTGCCTTCCGCCGCGCCAACCTCGCCCTGTTCGCCGCCGGAGTCGCGACCTTCGTCCTGCTCTACTCCACCCAGGGCCTGTTGCCGATCCTCTCGGCCGACCTCGACCTCACCCCCGGCCAGGCCAGCTGGACGGCCTCCGCCGCCACCCTCGGACTCGCGCTCGCCCTGCTCCCCGCCAGCGCCCTGTCCGACCGGTACGGCCGCACCGCCGTGATGACGGCCTCCACCCTCGCCGCCGCCACCCTCGCCCTCGCCCTGCCGTTCGCGCCCGACCTCACCACCCTCGTCGTGCTGCGCGTCCTCCAGGGCGCCGCGCTCGCCGGGCTGCCCGCCACCGCCATGGCCTACCTCGCCGAGGAGGTCCACCCCAGCGCCCTGGCCTCCGCGATGGGCCTGTACGTGGCCGGCAACAGCATCGGCGGCATGGGCGGTCGACTGCTCTCCGGCTGGACCGCCGCGGCCTTCGGCTGGCGCTGGGGCCTCGCCGCCTCCGCCGCCCTCGCCCTGCTCGCCGCACTCGCCTTCCGGCTGCTGATCCCCGCCGCCCGGCACTTCACCCCGGCCCCGGTGGACGCCCGCGCCCTGGCCCGCACCGTCGGCCGACACCTGCGCAACCCGCTGCTGGTGCGGCTGTACGCGCTCGGGCTGCTGTTCATGGCCGTGTTCGGCGCGGTCTACAACACCGTCGGCTACCGGCTGATCTCGGCGCCGTTCCACCTGCCCGAGTCCGTCGCCGCCTCGATCTTCGTCGTCTACCTGGTCGGCACCGGCACCTCCGCCGCGGCCGGCCGCCTCGCCGGCCGACTCGGCCGCCGCGGCGCGCTCTACGTCTCCATCGGCGTGACCGCCGCCGGGCTGCTGCTCTCCCTCACCGAGTCCCTGGTCTGCGCCCTGCTCGGCCTGGTCCTGATCACCGCCGGCTTCTTCGCCGGCCACGCCACCGCCTCCTCAGCGGTCGGCCGCACCGCCACCGAGGGCCGCGCCCAGGCCTCCGCGCTCTACCTGATCGCCTACTACCTCGGCAACAGCCTCGGCGGCACCCTGGGCGCCGACGCCTACCACGCCACCGGCTGGCCCGGCGCCGCCACCGTAGGCCTCACCGCCATGACCCTCGCCGCCGCCGTCACCCTCTACGCCACCCGCCAGGCCCACACGGCCCGGCAACGGAACCGACTGGGCAGACTTTCCGCCAGGTAGACTTTCCCCATGGCAGACCTCAAGCGCCGTCGTCGCCCCCACCTGGTGTCCACACCCGTGCGGAAGAAGGGCGTGGTCACCATCCCGCAGGAGATAAGGGAGCAACTGGACCTCCAGGAGGGCGACCAACTGGTGGTCGCCGTCGAGGACGGCCGCATCGTGCTGACCCCCGCCTCCGTGATCCCCGACGACCAGGCGTGGTTCTGGGGCGCCGCCTGGCAGGAGAAGGAGCAGGAGGTCGACGAGGCGATCGCCGAGGGCGACCGCGGCGAGGTCTTCCAGGACGGCGACGCCTTCCTGCAGTCCCTCGCCGACGAGGGCGGCCTGGACCTGGAGGAGATCAAGCGCCGTGCCGACGCATGAGTCGCCGGCCCACTTCCTCCGTGACTGGAAGGGCCTGACTCCCGCACAGAAGGCCGCATTCCTCGTCGCCGTCGCCCAGTTCGTCACCGACCTGCGGGCCGGTCAGGGCTTCCGACGCGGCCTGCGCGTGAAGAAGATGCAGGGCCACCCGGACATCTGGGAGCTGACCTGGGCCCCGGACGGCCGTGCCACCTTCCACTACGGCCTCCCCCTCCAGGGCGAGGAACCGCACATCGTCTGGCGCCGAATCGGCACCCACGACGTCTTCAACCGCCCCCGACGACCACCGCCGATACACTCCGGGCATGAGCGTTGATCCGGCGGCGTACGCCCGATTGCGGGAGATCGCCGATCAGCTTCCCCGGCTGCCGGGGCTGGGGAAGGTCGAGATCGCCGACGGAGCGGTCGTCCTGATGCTGTCGCCGGTCAAACGGCACGAACTCGCGGTACTGCGGATCGCTCAACAGCTCAATGCCCAGCTACCGCAGACCCACCCCGGCTACATCGCCCACGGTGGCGCGGACCTGGAGGACGTCGGCCTCGGTCGGCTTCGGAATCCCGACCTGATGGTGTTCCCCGACGCGGCGCTGGACGACGACGACCCGGCCTTCCTCCCCCACGAGATCCTTCTCGTCGTGGAAATCGTCTCCAAGTCCAACCCCGAGAACGACTACCACAACAAGGTCCGCGACTACGCGGCGATGGGCATCCCGTTGTACCTCCTGGTCGATCCCCGCAAGGGCACCGGCATCGTCCACGACGAGCCCGGCTACACCCGCCGCAAGGACTTCGTCTTCGGCGACAAGATCACCGTCGGCCCCTGGACGCTCGACACCAGCGTCCTGCGGACTTACGCCTGAACCCGCACCCGCAGGACACCGGCCGACCGGGCCCGAGCACACGGAAGGAGCCCGCACCCGGCAACCCGGGTGCGGGCTCCTCGTCGGTCCCTCATGCATCGCCACCCCCCTCCGGTTCGATCTCGACCGTGAAGCGGTCAACTCCCATGTGCGGCAGCGTAGGGCACGCTGCCGCACATGGGGTAATCACGCGGTCACGCGATGCGGTCGAGGACGATCGGGTTCGGGGTGAAGGCCGTGCCGGCCGGGGAGACCTCGATGCCGCCCGCCAGTGCCTCGATGGCGTAGTCGTAGCGCTCGGGGGTGTCGGTGTGCAGGGTCAGCAGGGGCTGGCCGGCCACGACGGTGTCGCCGGGCTTGGCGTGCATCTCGACGCCGGCGCCTGCCTGGACCGGGTCCTCCTTGCGAGCGCGGCCGGCGCCGAGGCGCCAGGCGCAGACGCCGACGGCGTAGGCGTCGAGCTCGGTGAGGACGCCGGAGGCGGGCGCCGGGATGACGTGCTGCTCGCGGGCGACCGGGAGGGGGGCGTCGACGTCGCCGCCCTGGGCGGCGATCATGCGGCGCCAGTGGTCCATCGCGGAGCCGTCGCGCAGCGCGTCGGCCGGGTCCTTGCCGTGCACGCCGGCCGCGGCGAGCATCTCGCGGGCGAGGGCGAGGGTGAGCTCGACGACGTCGGCGGGGCCGCCGCCGGCCAGCACCTCGATCGACTCGCGGACCTCCAGCGCGTTGCCGGCGGTGAGGCCGAGCGGGGTGGACATGTCGGTGAGCAGGGCGACGGTGTTCACGCCGGCGTTGGTGCCCAGGCCGACCATGGTGCGGGCGAGTTCGCGGGCGTTGTCGAGGTTCTTCATGAAGGCGCCGGAGCCGACCTTGACGTCCAGGACCAGGGCGCCGGTGCCTTCGGCGATCTTCTTGGACATGATCGAGGAGGCGATCAGCGGGATGGCCTCGACGGTGCCGGTGACGTCGCGCAGCGCGTAGAGCTTCTTGTCGGCGGGCGCGAGGCCGTCACCGGCGGCGCAGATGACCGCGCCGGTGGAGCGCAGGACGTCGAGCATCTCCTCGTTGGAGAGCAGGGCGCGCCAGCCGGGGATGGACTCCAGCTTGTCGAGGGTGCCGCCGGTGTGGCCGAGGCCGCGGCCGGAGAGCTGCGGGACGGCGGCGCCGCAGGCGGCGACGAGCGGGGCGAGCGGGAGGGTGATCTTGTCGCCGACGCCGCCGGTGGAGTGCTTGTCGCTGGTGGGCAGCGGCAGCGAGGAGAAGTCCATCCGGACGCCGGAGCGGATCATGGCGTCGGTCCAGCGGCTGATCTCGTGCGACTTCATGCCGTTCAGCAGGATCGCCATGGCCAGGGCGGACATCTGCTCGTCGGCGACCTCGCCGCGGGTGTAGGCGTCGATGACCCAGTCGATCTGAGCGTCGCTCAGTTCTCCGCTGTCGCGCTTGGTCCTGATGACGGAGATGGCGTCCATGCGTGCTCCAAGAGGGGTTTCAAAAGCGAAGAGTGTCGCGAGATGACCGGGTTCCGGCCCACTCGCGACACTCTACGCGCGTAACAATTGTCGAAGCTAGAGCCGCTCCGGCCCGAACGCGTCGGGCAGGACCTCAGTCATCGGGCGGATCCCCGAGGGCAGCTCGATCAGCAGTTCCGGCCCGCCGTGCTCGTAGAGCAGCTGGCGGCAGCGCCCGCACGGCATCAGCAGTTCGCCCGCGCCGTCGACGCAGGTGAAGGCCGTCAGCCGGCCGCCGCCGGTGGCGTGCAGCGTGGACACCAGCCCGCACTCGGCGCACAGCCCGAGCCCGTACGAGGCGTTCTCGACGTTGCAGCCGGTGACCAGCCGCCCGTCGTCCACCAGCGCGGCCGCGCCGACCGGGAACTTGCTGTACGGGGCGTACGCGTGGGTCATCGCCTCGCGCGCGGCCGCGCGCAGCCGCTCCCAGTCGATCGCGGCCGACGCCGCAGGCGCCGTCACTTGCCCTGGCCCTTGCGGTAGATCTGGCCGTCCGCCTTCGGCATGCGCAGCCGCTGGGAGGCCAGCGAGAGCACCACCAGGGTGATCACGTACGGCGTGGCGACGATCAGCGGGCGCTGCACCTCGTCGGTGAGCGCGTACCAGGCGCCGAGACCGCCGGCGACCACGAAGGAGATCGCCGCGCCGGTGAACTTGCGCCGGTACAGCTGCCAGAGCGCGAGCAGCGCCATCGCGATGGCGACGGTCAGGATCAGCACGTGCACCGACTCCGGGTCGCGCAGCTGGAGGCTGTCGGTGAAGCCGAACAGGCCGGCGCCCATGGCGAGGCCGCCCGGCATCCAGTTGCCGAAGATCATCGCGGCGAGGCCGATGAAGCCGCGGCCGAGGGTCTGGCCGTCCTTGTAGAAGTGCGCCGCGACCAGCGAGAGGTACGCACCGCCGAGGCCGGCGAAGGCGCCGGAGGCGATGACCGCGAGGTACTTGTACTTGTAGACGTTGACGCCCAGCGACTCGGCGGCGGTCGGGTTCTCACCGCAGGAGCGCAGCCGCAGGCCGAACACCGTGCGCCAGAGCACGAAGTAGCTGACCACGATCATCGCGCCGGCCAGCAGCACGACCACCGAGATGTTGGTGACCAGGCCACCGAGCACGCCGGCCACGTCCGAGACCAGGAACCAGTGGTGGCCCTCGATGCTCTTCAGCCCGGAGGACAGCCCGGGGACGGTGATGTAGGGCAGCGGATCCGCCGGCGGCGACTGGTTCGCACCCGCGCCGACCGCGATGTAGTCCTTGTAGTAGATCCGGTTGACGTACGCGCAGATGCCGGGGATCAGCAGGTTGATGCCGACGCCGGAGACGATGTGGTCGACGCCGAAGGTGACGGTCACGAGCGCGTGCAGCAGACCGCCGAGCGCGCCGCCGAGCATGCCGGCCAGCAGGCCGACCCACGGGTTGACCAGGTAGCCGGCCCAGGCACCGCAGAAGGTGCCGGCGACCATCATGCCTTCGAGGCCGATGTTGACCACGCCGGCCCGCTCCGACCACAGACCGCCCAGACCGGCCATGCCGATCGGCACGGCGGCGCTGAGCGCGGCGGTGATCTGGCCGGAGGAGGTCAGCGCGTGGTTGCCGGTGGCCATGCCCACGGCGGAGAACAGGACCAGGGCGCCCGCGATCAGCAGCAGCACCACCGGCCAGGACATCTTGCGCTTCTTGGTGGGCGCGCCCGGCGCCTTGGGACGCGCGGCGGTAGCCGTGCTCATGCGGACACCTCCTTCTTCTCAGTGGCCGCGAGCTGAGCCGCGAGCTGGGCGGCGAGCTGGGCGCCGACCTTCTGCTGCTGGCGCTTCAGGCCGTAGCGGCGCACCAGTTCGTAGGCGACGACGACGCAGATGACGATGGTGCCCTTCATGACGTCGACGATCTCGAAGGGGAAGCCGCCCTGGAGCGGCAGCTGGGAGCCGGTGGTGTCCAGGAAAGCGAACAGCAGGGCCGCGAAGGCGATGCCGATCGGGCTGTTGCGGCCGAGCAGGGCGATCGAGATGCCGAGGAAGCCCAGGTTCGACTGGAAGCTCTGGCCGTAGTAGTACGAGTTCTGCAGCAGCTCGGGCATGCCGATCAGACCGGCGATCGCGCCGGAGACCACCATCGAGATGACCACCATGCGCTTGACGTTCACGCCGGACGCGGTCGCGGCCGACTCCGAGCGGCCGGTGGCCCGCAGATCGAAGCCGAAGCGGGTGCGGGTCAGGGTGAACTGGAAGACCACGCCGACCAGGGCGGCGATGAAGATGAAGCCCCAGAGCGGGCCACCCGCCGTCTCCAGCGAGAAGAAGTGGCTGGACTGCGAGATCGGGGCGGTCTGGATCGAGTTGCTGGTGGTGCTCGTCTTCGGCGCGAAGATGCCGGGGACGAGCAGCAGGCCGACGACCGCGATCGAGATCGAGTTCAGCATGATGGTCGAGATGACCTCGCTGACCCCGCGGTAGACCTTCAGCAGACCGGCGATGCTCGCGTACAGGCCGCCGACCAGCATGGCGGTGACCAGCAGCAGCGGGATCTGGATGATCGCCGGCAGGTCGACCTTGGCGCCGACGAAGGCCGCGAACAGCGCCGCGACCTTGTACTGGCCCTCGACGCCGATGTTGAACAGGTTCATCCGGAACCCGAAGGCGGCGGCCGCGGCGGCCAGGTAGTACGTGGTGGACCGGTTGAGGATCGCCACTTGGCCGTCCGACTTGGTGGCGTACGTGAGCATCACGTTCCACGCGTCGAACGGGTTCTTGCCGGAGGTCGCCAGCAGGACGGAGCAGATCACGACGGAGAGCACGACCGCGAGCACCGGCGCCGCCAGTGCGAGCACGATCCGCTCACCGCTGATCCGCTGCGCCAGGCTGCGCTTGGCGGCGGTGTTGGGACTGGTCATGTGGGTTACTCCCCCGCCTGCGGGTCGTCGGCGGTGTCGGTGGGGCCGGCGTCGGATTCGGCCTCGGTGCCCTCCGCGAGGATCTCGTGGAAGTGCTCGACGGCCTCCGCATCGGACTCGAGGTGGCCGCTGGCGGCACCCGTCATGGCGGTGCCGAGGTCCTCGGCGGTGACGGTGGCCGGGTCGGCGTCGGCGACCAGGCGCCCGCGGTAGATGACCCGGATGGTGTCGGACAGGCCGATCAGCTCGTCCAGGTCGGCGGAGATCAGCAGGACGGCCAGGCCGGCCCGCTGGGCGACCCGGATGTGCTCCCAGATCTGCGCCTGCGCGCCGACGTCCACACCACGGGTGGGGTGCGCGGCGATCAGCAGCTTGGGCTGGTGGCTCATCTCGCGGCCGATGATCAGCTTCTGCTGGTTGCCGCCGGAGAGGGAGGCCGCGGTGACCTCGATGCCGGGGGTGCGGACGTCGTAGGCCTCGACGATCCGCCAGGTGTCCTTGCGGGCGGCGCCCGGGTCGAGCAGGACGCCCTTGGAGTTGGGCGCCTCGGTGACGTGACCGAGGATCCGGTTCTCCCAGAGCGGAGCCTCCAGCAGCAGGCCGTGCTTGTGGCGGTCCTCGGGGATGTAGCCGATGCCGGCCTCGCGGCGGGCCCGGGTGAGCGAGCCGGAGAGGTCCTTGCCGTCCAGGGTGACGGTGCCGCCGTCCAGCGGCAGCATGCCCATGATGGCCTCGACCAGTTCGGCCTGGCCGTTGCCCTCGACGCCGGCGATGCCGAGGATCTCGCCCTTGTGGATGCGCAGCGAGATGTCGTCGAGGACGACGCGCTCGATGCCCTCGGCGTCGGTCTTGGCGATCCGCAGGTCCTTGACGTCGAGCATCTCGCTCGTGGTGACGGTCGACTCGCGGCTCTCCGGGGAGGGCAGCTCGGCGCCGACCATCATCTCGGCCAGCTGACGGGCGGTGACGGCCTTCGGGTCGGCGTCGCCGACCGTGGTGCCGCGCCGGATCACGCTGATCGCGTCGGCCACCGCCAGCACCTCGTGCAGCTTGTGCGAGATGAAGATGACGGTGACGCCCTCGGACTTGAGCTCGCGCAGGTTGTCGAACAGCGCGTCGACCTCCTGCGGGACGAGCACGGCCGTCGGCTCGTCGAGGATCAGGATCTTGGCGCCGCGGTAGAGCACCTTGAGGATCTCGACGCGCTGGCGGTCGGCGACGCCGAGGTCCTCGACCAGGGCGTCCGGGCGCACGCCCAGGCCGTACTGGTCGGAGATCTCCTTGATCTTCGCCTTCGCCTTGGCGCCGATGCCGTGGAGCTTCTCGCCGCCGAGGACGACGTTCTCCCACACGGTGAGGTTGTCGGCCAGCATGAAGTGCTGGTGGACCATGCCGATGCCGCGGGAGATGGCGTCGCCCGGAGTGTTGAACTCGCACGGCTCGCCGTTGATCGCGATGGTGCCCTCGTCCGGCTTCTGCATGCCGTAGAGGATCTTCATCAGCGTCGACTTGCCGGCGCCGTTCTCACCCATCAGGGCGTGCACGGTACCGCTGCGGACGGTGAGGTTGATGTCGTGGTTGGCCACGACACCGGGGAAGCGCTTGGTGATGCCGCGCAGTTCGACGGCCGATGTCGCCGTCCCCGCGCTGGGGGTACCGTCCTCGCGCGGGGGGACGGGGTCGGATGCGGTGATGGCGATCTCCTGGTGGTCTGGAGGCGCGTCGTTGCGCTGGGAGGGCCAAGGGGAAGACGGGGGGACGGGACGGGGCCCGGGGGTACGCGTTGAGCGCACCCTGCCGGGCCCCTCCCGTGATGCTTTGCCGTTCATGGCGCTGCCGGGCAGGCGGCAGTCGCCGGTGCGTCCGGGACGCGCGGGCCTTACTGGGCCGGCGCGGTCGGGACGGTGGTGGCGCCGGAGGTGATCGCCGTGGTGGCGCCCTTCAGCTTGTCCTGGATGTCGTCGAGCTTGCCGCCGGTGGTGGCGAGCGAGACGCCCTCGGCCTTCAGGTCGAAGAGCTTGATGCCGGTGAACGGCTGGCCCTTCTTGATCGACTCGATGTAGGAGAAGACGGCGTTGTCGACGTTCTTCACCATCGAGGTCAGGATGCTGTTCTTGTACTTCGCCAGGGCCGGCTGGGCGGCCTGGTCGGAGTCGACGCCGATGGCCAGGGCACCCGGCTTGTTGGCGACGGCCTCGATGGCGCCGTTGCCGGAGGAGCCGGCGGCGGCGTAGATGACGTCCGCGCCCTTGTCGAGCTGGCCCTGCGCGGCCTCCTTGCCCTTGTCGGGCGAGTTGAAGCCGGTGAAGTCCGGAGGCGTGGTCAGGTAGGTGGTCTCGACCTGGATGTTCGCGTCGACGGACTTCACACCCGCCTTGTAACCGGCCTCGAACTTCTTGATGAGCTCGGTCTGCACACCGCCGATGAAGCCGACGTGCTTGGACTTCGACTTGTTCGCGGCGGCGACGCCGGCGAGGTACGAACCCTCCTGCTCGGCGAAGACCAGCGACGTGACGTTGGACGGCTGGTCCTTGTCGTTCGAGTCGATGATCGCGAACTTGACGTTCGGGTTGTCCTTGGCGACCTTGTCGACCGCCTGCTGGTAGACGAAGCCGACCGCGATGATCGTCTTGTAACCGCCGTCGATCAGGTTCTTGAGGCGGGTCTCCTTGTCGGCCTCGGCCTCACCGGTCTTGGCGTCGGCCTCGGTGACCGCGACGCCGAGCTCGGCCTTGGCCTTGTCGAGACCGCGGGCGGCGGAGTCGTTGAACGACTGGTCGCCACGGCCGCCGATGTCGTAGGCCATACCGACCTTGATCGAGCCGTCGCCCGAACCGGAGGAGGTGTTGCTGTCAGTGCTCTTTGCGCCGCAAGCGGCGAGCGAGGCCATGCCCAGGGAACCCGAGAGCACAACCGCAGCGAGCTTCATTGAACGGCGCAAGGGAGTATCTCCTTCTCACACGCACCTGATTAGCGTGGTCGGACGCCACCGTAACGCGCGTAGAACACGGTTGGGTTACGGGCTGCCGGACCATTCGGGTTGTTATCAAACCGTGGTCTCACGGTCTTCCCAAGGCCCTATTCCCGTGCGCGGACGGTGATCCAAAGCTGGTTTTGCGGCCCAGTCTACGGAACCGTTCGATAACCCCGGATGGCGGTAAACCGGCCGGTCACCGCGATGGGGTGCCGGCCGGTCGCCCGAGGGGGCGTTCACGCAGTGCCCGAGGAGATGTCCGAGGACGGTGTGCGCCGCTCAATCCCGCGGCTCAGTACTGCTGTTCGGTTTCCGCGGCTCGGTCCTACCGCTCAGCTCTGCCGTTCGGTTTCCGCAGCTCAGTCCCGCGGCTCAGCCCTGCGGCTCGTCCAGGGCGAGCGCCGCGAACAGCTCCACGCCGATCCCGATCGCGCGCTCGTCGGCGTCGAAGCGGCCCTGGTGCAGGTCGCGGACGGTGGTGTCACCGGGGGCGCGGACGCCCAGCCGGGCCAGCGCGCCCGGGGCGTGCTCCAGGTACCAGGAGAAGTCCTCGCCGCCCAGGCTCTGCTCGGTGCTCTCCACCACCTGCGCACCCTCCCGGCCGAACCGGTCGGTCATCGCCGCGTCCAGCAGGGCGACCGAGACCGCCTCGTTGACCACCGGCGGCACCCCCCGGTGGTAGTCCAGCGTCCACTTCGCCCGGTAGGTCTCGGCGAGCTTGGCGATCAGCTCGTGCAGCAGGTCGGGCGCCTCGCGCCAGCCGTCCAGCTCCAGGCAGCGGACGGTGCCCTCCAGTTCGGCGCGCTGCGGGATGACGTTGGGCGCGGAGCCGGAGGCGATCCGGCCCCAGACCAGGCTGACGCCCCAGCGCGGGTCCATCCGGCGGGCCAGCGCGCCCGGCAGGTCGGCGGCCATCCGGGCGATCGCGGTCACCAGATCGGTGGTCAGGTGCGGGCGGGCGGTGTGCCCGCCGGGGCCGTCCAGGTGCAGCACCAGGCGGTCGCAGGCCGAGGTGATCGCCCCGGTGCGCAGGGCGATCCGGCCCACCTCCACCTTGGGGTCGCAGTGCACCGCGAAGATCCGGCCGACGCCGTCCATCCCCCCGGCCTTGATCACGTCCAGCGCACCGCCCGGCAGGACCTCCTCGGCCGGCTGGAACACCAGCCGGACGGGGCGGCGCAGTTCGCCGGTGCGGACGGCCTCGGCCAGCACCAGGGCGGTGCCGAGCACCACCGCGGTGTGCACGTCGTGGCCGCAGGCGTGGGCCCGGCCGGGGACGGTCGAGCGGTACGGCACGTCGGTCTTGGCGTCGTCGATCGGCAGCGCGTCGATGTCGGCACGGAAGGCCAGGAACTCGGTGCCGGGGGCGGTGCCGGCCGGGACGATGTCGACGATCAGACCGGTGCCGCCGGGCAGCACCCGGGGGCTCAGGCCGGCCGCCACCAGCCGGTCGCGGAGCAGGCCGGTGGTGCGGAACTCCTGGCGGCCGAGCTCCGGGTGCCGGTGCAGGTCACGGCGGAAGGCGATCAGCTCGGACTCCAGCCCCCGGACCCGGGCGCGCAGTTCGGCGGCGGGGCGTGCGGTGGCCAGAGTGGCGCCCGGCTGAGCGGGCTCAGGACGGTTCATCTCAACAAGGGTAGGCCTGTTGGGGGGATTTGGCCCGACTTCTGGAAAACTAGTCCCCGGATGGGCGCATACCGGCCGAACAGGTGGGTATGACATCTCGTTTCAGCCGCCTTCCCCGATTGCTTGCCCTGTGCAACGATCGCCCGGAGCGGCGGTCACGGCCGACCCCTTCTTGACGAGGCGTCAGAAACTCTCCACCGGGGCGTACACGCCCCACACCTCCCGCAGCGCGTCGCAGACCTCGCCGACGGTGGCCCGCGCCGCCAGCGCCTCCTTCATCGGGTACAGCACGTTCCCCGTCCCCTCCGCGGTGCGGCGCAGCCCGTCCAGCGCCCGGGCGACGGCCACGCGGTCCCGCCCGGCCCGCAGCCGGGCCAGCCGCTCGGCCTGCTGCCGCTCGACCGCCGGATCCACCCGCAGCGGCCGGTACGGCTCCTCGGCGTCCAGCCGGAAGCGGTTGACGCCGACCACCGTCCGCTCCCCGGAGTCGGTCTCCTGCTGGAGCCGGTAGGCGGTGCGCTCGATCGCGGCCTTCTGGAAGCCCTGCTCGATCGCGGCCACCGCGCCGCCCAGCTCCTCGACCCGGGCCATCAGCGCCAGCGCGGCGGCCTCCACCTCGTCGGTCAGCGACTCGACCGCGTACGAGCCGGCGAACGGGTCGACGGTGGCGGTCACGTCGGTCTCGTGGGCGAGCACCTGCTGGGTGCGCAGGGCGAGCCGGGCGGCCTTCTCGGTGGGCAGCGCGATCGCCTCGTCGAAGCCGTTGGTGTGCAGCGACTGGGTGCCGCCGAACACCGCGGCGAGCGCCTGCACCGAGACCCGGACCAGGTTCAGCTCGGGCTGCTGGGCGGTGAGCTGCACCCCGGCGGTCTGGGTGTGGAAGCGCAGCATCCACGAGCGCGGATCCTTCGCGCCGAACTCCTCCCGCATCACCCTGGCCCAGATCCGGCGGGCGGCACGGAACTTGGCCACCTCCTCCAGCAGCGTGACCCGGGCCACGAAGAAGAACGAGAGCCGGGGGGCGAAGTCGTCCACCGCCATCCCGGCCGCGATCGCGGTACGGACGTAGGCGATGCCGTTGGCCAGCGTGAAGGCGATCTCCTGCGCCGGATCCGCCCCGGCCTCGGCCATGTGGTAGCCGGAGACGGAGATGGTGTTCCAGCGCGGGATCTCCGCCCGGCAGTACCGGAAGACGTCCGCGACCAGCCGCAGCGAGGGCTGCGGCGGGAAGATGTACGTGCCCCGGGCGATGTACTCCTTCAGCACGTCGTTCTGGACCGTGCCGGTCAACCGGGCCGGCGCCACCCCCTGGGCCTCGCCGACCAGTTGGTAGAGCAGCAGGAGCAGCGCGGCGGGCGCGTTGATGGTCATCGAGGTGGACACCCCGCCCAGCGGGATGCCGTCGAACAGCACGGCCAGGTCCTCGACGCTGTCGACGGCCACGCCCACCTTGCCCACCTCCCCGGCGGCGAGCGGCGCGTCCGAGTCGTAGCCCATCTGGGTGGGCAGGTCGAAGGCCACCGACAGGCCGGTGCCGCCGCCCGCGATCAGCTGCCGGTAGCGGGCGTTGGACTCGGCGGCGGTGCCGAAGCCCGCGTACTGGCGCATCGTCCACGGCCGGCCGGCGTACATCGTCGGGTAGACGCCCCGGGTGTACGGGTACTCCCCCGGCCGGCCGAGCCTGCTCGCCGGATCCCAGTCGGCCAGCGCCTCCGGGCCGTACAGCGGCTCGATCGGGAAGCCTGACTCGGCGCGGCGCGGCTCGGCTGCCATGAGGTCCCTCCACGGGATCGGCGGGGGCATCGGTCGGTCCTCGCAATGTAGGACAGGACCTGGAGCGGGACCGGGCGGCGCGGGCGCGGACACGGTTGAGATGATCGGGTGAACGACCGGATGAGCCCCAGGGAGTGGCAATGACCGAGCAGAAGGTGGCCGTGGTCACCGGTGCCAGCAGTGGAATCGGCGCGGCGACCGCCCGCCGGCTGGCGGCCGAGGGCTTCGACGTGGTGCTGACCGCCCGGCGGACCGAGCGGATCGAGGCGCTGGCCAAGGAGATCGGCGACGGGGGCGGTTCGGCCAGGGCGGTCACGCTCGACGTCACCGACCGGGCCGCCGTGGACGCCTTCGCGGCCGAGGTCGGCCGGGTCGACGTGCTGGTGAACAACGCCGGCGGGGCGATCGGCGCCGAGACGGTCGAGCACGGCGACCCGGCCGACTGGCTGGCCATGTACGAGGTGAACGTGCTCGGCGTGCTGCACGTGACGCAGGCGCTGCTGCCGGCCCTGCGGGCCACCGGCGACGGCACCGTACTGGTGCTCTCCTCGACCGCCGCGCTGGCCGCGTACGAGGGCGGCGGCGGGTACGTCGCGGCCAAGCACGCCGCGCACACCATCGCGGCGACGCTGCGCCTGGAGCTGTGCGGGGAGCCGATCCGGGTGATCGAGATCGCCCCCGGCATGGTGAAGTCCGAGGGCTTCGCCGTCACCCGCTTCCGCGGCGACGAGGAGAAGGCCGCGGCCGTGTACGCCGGCGTGGCCGAGCCGCTGACCTCGGAGGACATCGCCGACACCGTGGCCTGGGCGGTCACCCGCCCCCCGCACGTCAACATCGACCTCCTGGTCGTCCGCCCCCGCGCCCAGGCCGCCAACCACAAGGTCCACCGCGCCTGACCCGCCCCCGGCGGGCAGCCCGGGGGCCATGATCAAACGTGTCACCCGCCAGTGGTACACACGTGCGATGAGAACCTTCCGGGCCGCCCGCCCACGGGTCCTGCTGACCGCCCTGGCGGCAGGCACCCTGCTCCTCACCTCCGCGTGCAACGACACCGCCAAGCCGTCCCAGGACCAGGCCGCCGGCACCTCCGCGCCCGGCACCACGAGCCCCACGGCCACCCCGCCGCCGACCCCGACGCCCAAGCCCACCGGCGAGGCCGACCCGGCCCTCCAACCCTTCTACGGCCAGCAGATCGCCTGGGCCGACTGCCCGGCCGACCCCACGGCCGAGAAGCTCAAGATCGACATATCCGGGATGCAGTGCGGCAAGCTGCACGTCCCGCTCGACTACGCCAACCCCGGCACCGACGCGATCGACCTCGCCCTGGTCAAGTACCCGGCCGCCAAGCCGGACCAGCGGATCGGCTCGCTGATGGTCAACCCGGGCGGCCCGGGCGAGTCCGGCGTCGGGATGGTCAAGTACGGCGCCAAGGACTTCACCGGCGCCATGCACAACCGCTTCGACGTCATCGGCTTCGACCCGCGCGGCACCGGGGACAGCTCACCGGTCGTCTGCTACGACGACAAGCAGCGCGACGCCGCCGACCAGCAGGACGCCCCGCTCGACCTGGAGACCCGCAAGGCCGAGCACGTCAAGCAGGCCACCGAGCACGCCGCCGCCTGCCAGGCCAAGTCCGGCAGGCTGCTGCCGTTCGTCGGCACCCGCAACACCGCTCGCGACCTGGACGTGCTGCGCGCCGTCAGCGGCGACAAGAAGCTCAACTACCTCGGCATCTCCTACGGCACCTACCTCGGCTCGCTGTACGCCGAGGAGTTCCCGAAGAACACCGGCCGGCTCGTCCTGGACGGCGCCGTCGACCCCTCCCAGGACACCATGGACCACGGCGTCGACCAGCAGGTCGGCTTCGAGAAGTCCTTCGAGCGCTTCGCCGCCGACTGCGTGGAGAACCACGCCGACGAGTGCCCGCTCGGCAAGGACCCGGCCAAGGCCGCCAAGAAGGCCGCCGACTTCCTGGACGGGCTGTACGACCACCCGCTGACCGTCAAGGACGGCCGCAAGCTCGGCCGCGACCAGGCCTGGACCGGCGCCATCTCGGTGCTCTACGGCGACGAGAAGACCTCCTGGAAGTACCTGCGCGCCGCCCTGGGCTGGGCGATGGTGCGTGGCAAGGGCGACTACCTGATGGACTCCGCCGACGGCTACAACGGCCGCGACGAGAACGGCCACTACAGCCCGATGCAGGAGTCCAACGGCGCGATCGGCTGCGCCGACGCGGCCCGCCCGGCACCGACTCCGGAGCACGCCAAGCAGGCGGTGGACCGGCTGACCGCCGAGGCGCCGTTGCTGTCCAAGGGCACCACCGTGGACGACTACAGCGAGGCCGGCTGCGCCTACTGGCCGTTCAAGACCACGGAGAAGCCGCACACCATCCGGGCGGAGGGCGCCGCCCCGATCCTGGTGGTCGGCTCCACCGGCGACCCGGCCACCCCGTACGCCTCGGCCGAGGCGCTGGCCAAGGGCTTCGCCAGTGCCACCCTGCTCACCCGGGTCGGCGAGGGACACGGGGCCTTCGGCAAGGGCAACGTCTGCATCGACCGGGCCCTGGAGGCCTACCTGACCGAGGGCACGATGCCGGCCGACGGGACCCGCTGCTCCTGAGGCGGGGGTGCCGGATCAGCGGATGCCGGATTAACAGATGAATGTGGGGAGGGCGCTGACACAAAGATGTCAACGTCACAACTTGATAGCTCGTCCGGATGAATTCCGCGCGCGCCCTCCCCAACTGATGACGGCTCAACTACCTTTGAGGAGCTGCCCGACCGGCGCCGTGACGCCGCCCGCAGCCCCCATACTTCAGCTGCTCCACCCCACCCCACTTCACCGGCACCTTCCCGCCCTCACGAGGAGGACCCGCTGGCCAGCGACATCCCGCCACAGCGGCTCGATCCAAGCTCCGAGCCGACCCTCCTCGGGCTGCACCGCTTCAACGAAGCCGATGCCGGCGCCGCCGAGGAGGCCCTCCTGGCCTGCTGCGGCAGCCACCGCTGGGCCCTGCGGCTCACCGCGCACCGGCCCTACCCCGACATAGAGTCCCTGCTGGCCGCCGCCAGCGAGGCCTCCTACGACCTCCGCCCGGCCGACCTGGCCGAGGCGCTCGCCGACGAGAGCTGGATGCCGCAACCGCTGCTCGGCATGCGGGCACCGGGCAGCCAGGCCGCGCACACCGCGCTGCGGGCCGCCCACGCCGCGTACGAGGCCAGGTTCGGCCACGTCTTCGTGGTCTGCCTGGAGGGCGTGGCCCCGGAGGAGATGCTCGACACCGTGCTCTCCTCGATCCGCACCCGGCTGGCCAACGACCCGGACGAGGAGCGGCTGGTCGCGGCGGACGAGCTCCGCCGGATCGCCCTCACCCGACTGGAGCACCTGGTCGCCACCCATTCGGAGGCCGGGGCGCGCTGAGCCGCCGCCTGCTCCTCCATCCCGCCCACTCCCTCCCCGCCCGCTACTTCTCCGCCCGCTACTTCTTCTTCGCCTGGGCGGCCCGCAGCTTGGCCACCTGCTGCCGGACGATCACCTCGTCCGGCGCGGCGGCCGGCTCGGCGGCGACCCCGAAGGTGGTGAACACCGCGAGCGCCGGCCCGATCCGGGCCAGCACCGCACGCTGCGAGAGCACCGCGCTCCCCGATTCATTCGTCAGGGTGAATCCGAGCGCGGCGTCCGCTCCCCCGGGGGTGGGCGTGTCCTCACGGTTCAGCCGGTGCCTGGTCCGGATCGGCGCCTTCTTCCCCGGCTTCTCGGCCGGCGGCGCCGGGGCCGTCGAGGTGAACGCGGCACACGGGCCGAACAGCTTCTCCAGCTCCGTCTGGAGCGCGGCCGCCCGCCCCGTCCGGTAGCCGAGCAGGCCGCCGTACACACCGCCCCTGGGGTCGGCGGTCCGGGCCACGCTCAGGTCGGTCTCCGCGTACGGGTAGCCCGGGGCCGGCGGGGCCGAGGCGGTGCCGGCGCCGGTCGGGGCGGCCGAGGCGGCCGGGGTCACCGCGTCCAGCAGCGGCTGGCAGGCCGGGACGTCCGCGACCTCCCGCCCCGCGCCCGCCCCGGTGTCGCCGTGGCCGGGCGTCATCACCGTCACCGTGTAGCCCGCCCCGAGGTCGGCACCGGCCACCGCGGCCGCCCGCAGCTCGGCCGCGGACAGCTCGCGGCCGGGCCCGGCCCGGTCCGCGGAGGAGCCGCCGACCGTGGTGCAGCCCGTGGCGAGCAGCAGCAGGGCCGCGAGGGCGGCGGCGGACGGTCGGACGGGGCGAAGCGGCACGGGGGCCTGGCAGGGTGTCGGCGGCGGAGCGGGCCGCCACCGTAACGCAGTCGAGCCGTCACCCAGAGCGACCAAAGCGCCGCCGGTTCCCGTCCGGCTAGGCCAGTCGTGCCTGATTGATCACACCTGAGACCCCCGGAGGCGGTTCCCGACGCAGCGTCGATAGGATGCTGGCGGCCGGTGGACCGTACCTGGCCGGGCTGACCGACACCGAAGCCGGCCGAGCCCCCAATCGCTTCCGGAGGGTTTTTCCGTGCCGGCTGGAACGCTGTACCGCGGCCGGGAAGGCATGTGGAGCTGGGTGGCTCATCGAGTCACCGGCGTCCTCATCTTTTTCTTCCTGTTCGCCCATGTCCTGGACACCGCTCTGGTGCGAGTGTCGCCCGAGGCGTACGACACCGTCATTCAGACGTACAAGACTCCTCTCGTGAACCTGATGGAGTACGGCCTGGTGGCCGCCATCCTGTTCCACGCCCTCAACGGCCTGCGGGTCGTCGCCGTGGACTTCTGGTCCAAGGGCCCGAAGTACCAGAAGCAGATGCTCTGGACCGTCGTGGCGGTCTGGGTCGTGCTGATGGCCGGCTCCTTCTACGGGATCCTGCAGCACACGCTGATCTCCTGGTTCGGGAAGTGAGCTGACACATGTCCACGGAATACTCCGACGCGCTGGTCGTCCCCTCCGCGCACGCGCACACCGGCAAGGGCCTCGGCACCGGCAACCCGGCGGACGCGTTCGTCATCGAGCCGCCGCGCAAGCGGACCCCGAAGACCCCGCGCCGCACCCGCACCAACTTCGAGATGCTGGCCTGGCTCTTCATGCGCCTGTCCGGCATCGTCCTCGTGGTCCTGATCCTCGGGCACCTGCTCATCATGCTGGTGCTCGACGGCGGCGTCTCCAAGATCGGCTTCGCCTTCGTGGCCGGCCGCTGGGCCTCGCCGTTCTGGCAGGTCTGGGACCTCACGATGCTCTGGCTCGCCATGCTCCACGGCGCCAACGGCATGCGGCAGGTCATCAACGACTACGCCGAGAAGGACTCGACCCGGCTCTGGCTGAAGGGGCTCATGGGTACCGCCACGGTCTTCACCGTGCTGCTCGGCACCCTGGTGATCTTCACCTTCGACCCCAACATCTGACGACAAAGCATCTAATCGGCAATCGGCAGAGGCCAGAGGCGAGTTAGAACCCCCATGCAGATTCACCAGTACGACACCGTCATCGTCGGCGCCGGCGGCGCCGGCATGCGCGCGGCCATCGAGTCGACGCAGCGCACCCGCACCGCCGTCCTGACCAAGCTCTACCCCACCCGGTCCCACACCGGCGCGGCCCAGGGCGGCATGTGCGCCGCCCTCGCCAACGTCGAGGAGGACAACTGGGAGTGGCACACCTTCGACACGGTCAAGGGTGGTGACTACCTGGTCGACCAGGACGCCGCCGAGATCATGTGCAAGGAGGCCATCGACGCCGTCCTCGACCTGGAGAAGATGGGCCTGCCCTTCTCCCGCACCGAGCAGGGCCGGATCGACCAGCGCCGCTTCGGCGGGCACTCCCGCAACCACGGTGAGGCCCCCGTCCGCCGCTCCTGCTACGCGGCCGACCGCACCGGTCACATGATCCTCCAGACGCTGTTCCAGAACTGCGTCAAGCACGGCGTCGAGTTCTTCAACGAGTTCTACGTCCTCGACCTGCTGATCAACGAGGGCAAGACGGCCGGCGTCGTCGCCTACGAGCTGGCCACCGGCGAGATCCACGTCTTCCAGGCCAAGTCCGTCGTGTTCGCCTCCGGCGGCACCGGCAAGTTCTTCAAGGTCTCCTCCAACGCCCACACCCTCACCGGTGACGGCCAGGCCCTGGTGTACCGCCGCGGCCTGCCGCTGGAGGACATGGAGTTCTTCCAGTTCCACCCGACCGGCATCTGGCGCATGGGCATCCTGCTCACCGAGGGCGCCCGCGGCGAGGGCGGCATCCTGCGCAACAAGGACGGCGAGCGCTTCATGGAGCGCTACGCCCCCGTCATGAAGGACCTCGCGTCCCGTGACGTCTGCTCCCGCGCGATCTACACCGAGATCCGCGAAGGCCGCGGCTGCGGTCCGGACGGCGACCACGTCTACCTGGACCTGACCCACCTGCCGCCGGAGCAGCTGGACGCCAAGCTCCCGGACATCACCGAGTTCGCCCGCACCTACCTCGGCATCGAGCCCTACACGGACCCGATCCCGATCCAGCCCACCGCGCACTACGCCATGGGCGGCATCCCGACCAACGTCGAGGGTGAGGTGCTGCGCAACAACACCGACGTCGTCCCGGGCCTGTACGCGGCCGGCGAGGTCGCCTGCGTGTCCGTGCACGGCGCCAACCGCCTGGGCACCAACTCGCTGCTGGACATCAACGTGTTCGGCCGTCGCGCGGGCATCGCCGCCGCCGACTACGCCAACGTGCACGAGTTCGTCGAGCTGCCCGAGAACCCGGCCGAGAAGGTCCAGGCCCTGGTCGACGGCCTGCGCGAGGCCGCCGGCACCGAGTCCGTGGCGCAGATCCGCAAGGAGCTGCAGGAGACCATGGACGCCAACGCGATGGTGTACCGCACCGGCGCCACCCTGAAGCAGGCGGTCGAGGACATCGCCGCGCTGAAGGAGCGCTACAAGAACGTCTCGATCCAGGACAAGGGCTTCCGGTACAACACGGACCTGCTGGAGGCCGTCGAGCTGGGCAACCTGCTCGACCTGGCCGAGGTGCTGGCCGTCTCCGCGCTGGCCCGCGAGGAGTCGCGCGGCGGCCACTACCGCGAGGACTTCCCGACCCGTGACGACGTGAAGTTCATGCAGCACACCATGGCGTACCAGGAGGTGGCCGCCGACGGCAGCACCTCCATCCGCCTCGACTACAAGCCGGTCGTCACGACCCGCTACCAGCCGATGGAGCGTAAGTACTGATGAGCACTCCTACCGTGGAGAAGCACTCGGCCGCTCTGGACGCGGTCGAGGCGGGCGGCGTCGAGCTGATCACCGTCACCTTCCGGATCCGCCGGTTCAACCCGGAGGAGCACCCGGACCCGGTGTGGGTCGACTACCAGCTGACGCTCGACCCGAAGGAGCGCGTCCTGGACGCGCTCAACAAGATCAAGTGGGAGCAGGACGGCACCCTCACCTACCGCCGTTCCTGCGCGCACGGCATCTGCGGCTCCGACGCCATGCGGATCAACGGCCGCAACCGGCTGGCGTGCAAGACCCTGATCAAGGACGTCGACCCGGAGAAGCCGATCACGATCGAGGCCATAAAGGGCCTCACGGTCCTCAAGGACCTGGTCGTGGACATGGACCCGTTCTTCCAGGCGTACAAGGACGTCATGCCGTTCCTCATCACCAAGGGGAACGACCCGACCCGCGAGCGCCTGCAGTCCGCCGAGGACCGCGAGCGCTTCGACGACACCACCAAGTGCATCCTGTGCGCCGCGTGCACGTCGTCCTGCCCGGTGTTCTGGAACGACGGCCAGTACTTCGGCCCGGCCGCGATCGTGAACGCGCACCGCTTCATCTTCGACTCGCGCGACGAGGGCGCCGAGCAGCGCCTGGAGATCCTCAACGACCGTGAGGGCGTGTGGCGCTGCCGCACCACCTTCAACTGCTCCGAGGCCTGCCCGCGTGGCATCGAGGTCACCAAGGCGATCCAGGAAGTGAAGCGGGCGCTGGTCACCCGCCGCTTCTGATCTCCGCCTGACACGGCGAAGGCCCCCGTCCGATCGGATGATCGGACGGGGGCCTTCGCCATGGGCTCAGCGCAGCACGCCGAGGTCCTTCGGGGCGGACCAGCCGCTGAAGGTCACCAGGTGCCGGTCGGCGGTCACGGCCCACAGGTCCGGCGTGCCGTCCCCGTCACCGTCGCCCGAGCTGCCGAGGGTCGGGTAGGCGGCAGTGGTGAAGCCGGTGGCGACCACGTTCGCCTTCGGGTCCGCGAGCGCGGAGAAGTCGAAGGTGCCGTCGGCCTTCTTCGGGACCGGGTAGGCGTGCAGGTCACCGGTCGCCCGGTCGCGCGCCCACAGGGCGAGGTTGCCGGCGGCGTCCGGGCCGGGGGCGATCAGGTCGTAGCCGGCCCAGTCGCCGGTGGTGGTGAGCTGACGGGCGCTCCCCAGACCGTACGAGAAGCCGGGGTCTGCGAACAGCCAGAGGTTGCCCTCCTCGATGGTCACCAGTGAGGAGACCGTCGAGTCGTCCAAGGAACCGATCAGGGCCAGCTGATCGGCCTTGTGCCAGTCGGTTGCGTAGCCCCCGGGGCAGGCGGTCGCCTTACCGGAGGCGTTCTGGCACGCCCTCGGCCGGGAGACCGAGAGCCGGCCTCCGGTGAAGGAGCCGTAGTCATGGTTGCTGGAGAAGTACAGTGCCCCGGATCCGCCCTCGTGCATCAGCAGGTCGTCCATCGGCGCGTGGGAGTCGTCCCAGCCCCGGTGCATGACCTGGACGTTGGTCCAGGAATTCCGGTTGGGCGACCGGTTGGCCGGGATCGTCGCGGTCGGGGTGGTGCTCGCCGAGCCGGCGCTGATGATCTGGAGGTTGCCTGCGGAGTCCGGAAGCAGGATGTCCGGAACGCCGTCGCCGTCGATGTCGCCGAGGGCCTGCGGCGGGTTCGGGTTCGACGGGGCGTAGAAGGTGTAGGACGCCCCGCCGACGTTGCCGGCCTTGTCCATCACCTGGACGTTGAGGATGTTGGTGCCCCAGTTCAGGACCTTGAGGTCGACCGTCACCGTGCCGTCGGCGCCCGGCTTGACGGCATCGGACGAGTCGCAGCCGCCGACACCGAGGTAGTCGAAGCCGTACCGGACGCAGGCGACACCGGAGGCCTGCCCGCCGGCCGGGGCCGGGTCGGCGGTCGTGAGGACGAAGGTCCCCTTCTGGCCCGCGTACTTGGTGGCGGTGCCGCTCGCCGGGAAGTCGGGCGAGGAGACCGTGGCGGTCGGGCTCGTGGTGTCCACGCGGAAGTGGCAGTCCGCCGACGGGGCGGAGGCCTGCTGGTCCTGCACGGCCCAGGCGTGCCATGCGTAGCCGTGCCCGTCCACCAGGCCGGGGACGGCGACCTTGGCCTGCTGGCCGTACGCCTGGGCCTCGCCGGTGAACACCGGGGCCTGGGCGCCCGTGGTCTCGTCCCAGACGCCGAACCGGGCACCGGTGCCGGTGACCTTGGCGTTGAGCGTCGGGCCGTTCGTGGTCCGTCCGACCCAGCTCGGGTCGGTGGTCGAGTCGCAGGCGTCGGCGCGGTACTCGCTGCCCTGGCTGGTGCCGAGGACGGCCGGCGCGGTGTCGGCGGCGAAGGCGCCGGGCGCGGTGAGCAGGCCGGCCGCGATCGCGGCCGCCGTCACCCCGCCGAGTCTGCGGGCATGCCGAAGTGTCATGGAGGTACCCCACCCCTTTGATCGAGAGATCTCGTTACGTGTACGAGCGGTGAGGATCTTTCCAGTGGGGACCGACAGCGGCAACGGAGATTCAGTCGGTGGCCGGGGTGCGGCGGGTGGCGCGGAGGCCGCGCAGGCCGATGGCGCCGACGGCGATGCCGAGGAGGAAGGAGGTGACGGCGAGGAGGAGGTGGATCCAGAAGAAGGCGGTGGGCTGGGAGTGGTCGCCGTTGGTGAAGGCCTGGCCGCCGGAGTCCTTCCAGAGGTTCTTGACGAAGGTGGTCCAGATGATGATCGACCAGACGCCGAAGGCGGTCAGGAACCAGGAGGTGCGGCGGCTGAGCTTCATGGGGGTCCTCGTCGGGGGTGGGGAGGCGGGGTGCGTCCCCCAGTATGCGCGGACCGCCGATCGGCGTAGGGCGGGCCCCTCGTACGGAGGACCGGCCCGGTGTGGCGCACAGCGGATGCCCCGAAGTGGGTACGGTCTGCGCGTGTCCACACGTCGTCAGAAATTCGCGCATCTGTTCGTCACGACCGCCGCGGTCCTCCCGGCCCTGTTAGCCGCCCCGGGGGCGGTCGCCGCCCCGCAGGAGCCGCCCCCGGCCGCTTCCGCGGTCGGCGGCGAGCGGCTCGGGCGCTCCGGCGTCCAGGTCTCGCCGCTGGCCGGAGCCCCGGCCCTGCCGAGGGACCTCACCGGCGAGTCCTGGATAGTCTCCGACGCCACGTCGGGCGACGTGCTGGCGGCCAGCAACCCGCATCTGCGGCTCGCCCCGGCCAGCACCCTGAAGATCCTCTTCGCCGACACCGTGCTGCCCAAGTTCGACCGCAGCACGGTGCACAAGGTCGCCGACGAGGAGATCCTCGGGCTCGGTGAGGGCAGCAGCCTGGTCGGCATCAAGGAGAACCTGGAATACCGGGTCGAGGACCTGTGGCGCGGGGTGTTCCTGAGCTCGGGCAACGACGCCGTGCACGTCCTGGCGCACATGAACGGCGGCGTCGAGCAGACCGTCGTCGAGATGCAGTCCCGCGCCGACGCCCTCCAGGCCCGGGACACCCGGGTGATCTCCCCGGACGGCTACGACATGGACGGGCAGCTCTCCTCGGCCTACGACCTGTCGCTGTTCGCCCGGGCCGGCCTGCGCAACCCCGACTTCCGGATGTACTGCGCCACCCGGCAGGCGATGTTCCCGGGCGCGGTGGACAAGAACACCGGCCAGCGCGGCAGTTTCGGGATCGCCAACACGGACCGCCTGCTGGGCAAGTACCCCGGCCTGATCGGCGTGAAGAACGGTTTCACCACCAACGCCGGCTCGACCTTCGTCGGCGCCGCCGAACGCAACGGCCGCACCCTGCTGGTGACCGTGATGCACCCGGACAGCTACCAGAAGGTCTACGACGAGACCGCGGCCCTGCTGGACTGGGGCTTCGCGGCGGCCGGAAAGGTGCAGCCGGTCGGCAAGCTGGTCGACGAACTCCCGCCGGACGGCGAGCCGAGCGGCCAGGCCGGCGGCACCGCCGGCGCGCCCCCGCCGGACTCCACCCCCGCCACCCGGCCCGGCACCACCCCCACTGCCACCCCCGCCGCCGCCGAGGACGACGGGCTCGGCCTCGGCGGCTGGCTGGCCGTCGTGCTGGTGACGGCCGCGGCCGGCTACGGGGTGCTGGTCCTACGGCGCGGACGCCGCGGAGCGGCCGGCTGGTGACGGCCGGACGGACGGCCCGGCCTCAGGGTTCCTCCCGGGGCCGGGCCGCCGTCGTGTCCGCGGCCGCCTGCGCCTCGTCGGCCGCCGCCAGCAGCGCCCGGGCGTGCTCCCGGGTGCGCTCCCGGGCGGCCACCGGATCGGCCATCGCCGTCCAGGCCACGCAGTACATCAGCAGCCGGGAGACGAAGTTGATCCACAGCAGCAGCGCCACCGGCACGCCGAAGGCGCCGTACAGGCTCTTCCCGGCGACGGAGCCGAGGTAGGAGGCGAGCAGGACCTTCAGCAGCTCGAAGCCGACCGCGCCGATCAGCGCGCCCTGCAGCACGTCGCGCCGGCGCTGGCCGCGGATCCCGGGGAACGGCGCCAGCAGGTAGGCGAAGAGCAGCGTGTCGCACGCTATGGCGATGAGCACGCCGACCCCGGTCAGCAGGTAGCCGCTGCGCAGGCCGGTCCAGTCGGCGATCCGCCCGGCCAGCGTCGTCCCGGCGGTGGAGGCGCCCACCGAGATCAGCGACACCACGCCGAGGCCGCCCAGCACCGCGCAGTCCCAGGCCTTGCGCAGCACCACGTTGGTGTCGTCGTCGGGCAGCTGCCAGACGTCCCGGATCGAGGTGCGCATGGTGTCCACCCAGCCGAGGCCGGAGACCAGCAGCAGCGCCCCGCTGACCAGTCCGACGGCGCCCGCGTTGGCCACCAGGGACGGCAGGTTGAGCGCCTGCGAGATGCCCGGCAGCTGGTCGGAGATGTGCTTCTGCAGGTCCGCCACCTGGCTGCTGCTGAGCGTCGAGACGGCGATCGCCAGGCCCACCGTGAGCAGCGGGAACAGGGCGAGGAAGCCGAAGAAGGTGACCGCACCGGCCAGCCGGTTGCCCCGGGCCGCGGAGAAGTACTCGTACACCCGGTACGGGCGGCTGCGCAGCACCCACGTGACGAGCGGGCCGACGACCGGGAGGCGGGTCAGGAAGTCCACCCGACCGGTTATACCGGTCCGTCCTCCGAATGGCCGTCAGGCTCGGCGCAGGTTCTAGCGTTTCACCAGGCGGCGGGCCCGGGCGAGGGCGCGGACGGCCTGGTAGGCGCCGTAGCGGCCGTGGCTGAGCAGTTCGGTGCGCACGCCGTCCACGCCGGGCGGCGGGCGGTAGCCGGCCGGCCGGAGCCGGGCGCAGTGGGCGGCGGCGCGGCGGAAGTACTCGCGGCGGTCGCCGGGCGGGATCCGGCCGGGCTTGGAGACGACGGTGTTGAGGTGGTGCAGCATCCGGCCGTAGACGACCGGGCGCCAGTGGTCGAGGTCGGGGCGGCGGTCCAGGAAGGCGAAGACCAGGTCGTACTGGGCGAAGACGTCGAAGTGCTTGCGGCTGGCGGTGGCCAGGATGTTGCCGCCCTCCTGGCGCTGGCGGTAGTGCACGCCGACCTCGTCGAGCAGGGTGATCCGGGCGGCGGCGAGCAGCGCCGGGTACGTCCAGGGGGTGTCCTCGTAGTAGCCGGCCGGGAAGACCAGCTGCTGGGCGGTGACGAAGTCGCGGCGGTAGGCCTTGTTCCAGACCACCTGGAGCAGGTCGAGCAGGTCGGGGCGGGCGGCGAGGTCGAAGACGTCCGGGGAGGCGGCGCCGAACACGTGGGCGGAGGCGGCCCGGGTGATCCGGCCGTCGGCGTAGGTGCGGGCGTAGTCGTAGACCAGGACGTCCGGGTCGCCGGTGGCGGCGAGCCGGTCGTCGACGCTCTTGAGCAGCTGGGGGGTGAGCGTGTCGTCGCTGTCGAGGAAGATCACGTAGTCCCCGGTGGCGGCCTCCAGGCCGGCGTTGCGGGCCCGGCCGAGGCCGACGTTCTCGGGCAGGTGCAGCACCCGGATCCGCGGGTCGGCGGCGGCTGCCTCGTCGAGCATCGGGCCGCAGCCGTCCGGGGAGCGGTCGTCCACCGCGATCAGTTCGAGGTCGGGGCCGCCCTGGCCGAGCACCGAGTCGAGACACTCGGCGAGGTAGTCCTGAACCTGGTACACGGGGACGATCACGCTGAAGCGGGGCACGGGCCCAGCGTAGTGGCCCCGAAGGGCCCCATGGCCCGGAGGTAGGATCGGTGCGCACGTACGCACCGATCCAAAGTGCGGTCAGGCCCTCAACGGGCTGCCACGCTCCTTCCCGAGAAAGGCCTGCGTAGCCGATGGCTCCCCGCCTCTCCATCGTCGTTCCGATCTACAACGTCGAGCGTTACCTGGTCGAATGCCTCGACTCGATCGCCGCCCAGACCTTCACGGACTTCGAGTGCGTCATGGTCGACGACGGTTCGAAGGACGACAGCGCGGCCCTCGCCGAGGCGTACGCGGCCAAGGACTCGCGGTTCCGCCTGGTCCGCCAGGTGAACAAGGGCCTCGGCGCGGCCCGCAACACCGGCATCCGGCACATCGACCCGGACGCCGAGTTCCTGTGCTTCGTCGACAGTGACGACTCGATGCCGCCGAGCGCGTACGAGCTGATGATCAACACCCTGGACGAGACCGGCTCGGACTTCGCCACCGGCAACGTGCTGCGGTTCCGCGCGGTGGGCTACTACCAGTCCGGCGGGCACTCGAAGCCGTTCAGGGAGACCAAGCTCAAGACGCACATCACCGAGGTCCCGGCGCTGGTCACCGACCGCACCGCGTGGAACAAGGTGTACCGCCGCTCCTTCTTCGACGCGGCCGGCATCCTCTACCCCGAGGGCATCCTGTACGAGGACGCGCCGGTCAGCGTGCCGCACCACTACCTCGCCAAGAGCGTGGACGTGCTCTGCGAGCCGATCTACCACTGGCGCGAGCGCGAGGTCGGCGAGATGTCGATCACCCAGATGCGCACCAACCCCAAGGGCCTGATCGACCGCGTCACCTCGGTCGAGCTGGTCCGCGGCTGGCTGCGCAAGCAGACCGATCCGCGCTTCGCCCAGTACCTGCGCTCCTACGACGAGAACACCCTCGTCGAGGAGATCCCGATGTTCTTCTGGTCCGTCGTGGACGGCGACAAGGAGTACCGGGACGCCTACATCAAGAGCGTCAGCCGGCTGCTGCGGGCGATCGGCCCCGAGCAGGTCCGCAAGCTGCGGGCGCCGCTGCGGCTCAAGTACCACCTGACCCTCCAGGGCCGGATCGACGAGTTCGTCGAGCAGATCAAGTACGAGGGCGAGAGCAACGGCGGCGTCCAGGCCCGCGGTCTGCTGCGCCCGTACGCCGACTACCCGTTCCTGCGCGGCGGGCGCAAGAGCGTGCCGTCCGGCGTGCTCAAGCTGGACAACTCGCTGGTCATGCGCAGCCGGCTGTACGAGACGGCCTGGGTCGGCGGGCGGCTGCAGCTGACCGGGCACGCGTACCCGGAGCAGCTGGGCGCGGCCGGCAAGCACGACATGGTCCGCACCCTGGTGCTGCGCGAGGCCAAGGGCCGCCGGGTGATCGCGGTGCCGATGAAGACCCAGTACAGCCCCGAGGCCACCGCCAGCTGCCACCACGACCTGTACAGCTGCGACTGGGCCGGCTTCACCGTCGGCGTCGACCCGAAGAAGCTCAAGCACCGCGGCCAGTGGAAGGACGGCAACTGGCGCGTCCTGGTGGCCGGCGCGGGCAAGGGCGGCGTCTACAAGGGCCGGGTCTGGGCCGGCTGGAGCGACACCGCGCAGTACATCCCGGCGCACTGGGTCGAGCCGGACGTGCGGATCGTGCCGTGGGTCCGGGACGGCTCCGTCTACCTGCGGGTGGAGACGGTCAAGGCCCGGGTGACCGGCCTGGCCTCGCACGGCGGCCGGGTCGAGGTGTCGGGCGCGGCCCGCTCCGGCTCCAGCTTCGCCGGGGCCCGGCTGCGGCTCACCCACGTCGAGTCCGACCGCGAGCTGGCCTTCCCGCTGGAGCTGGGCGCGCCGGTCGGCAGCCTGCAGCCGTTCAGCGTGTCCTTCCCGGTGGCCGAGCTGACCGCCGTCCGCGAGACCTGGGCCGAGCTGGACCCGGTGGCCGCCGAGCGCGGCCGTGACCGCTGGGACACCGCGCTGGTCCTGGCCGACGGCAGCACCGTCCCGGTGACCTGGGACGACCGCAACGCCCCGGCGCAGCTGCACCTGCCGCTCAACCCGGACGCCCCGGTCGACCAGCGCCGGGCGCTCTACTCCAAGCCCTCCCCCAGCGGGTACCTGCAGTTCTCCGACCAGCTGCTGCAGCCGGTGGTGGACGAGGTCTCCGCCCGCGGCGCGGACGGCTTCCTGCTCAGCGGTTCGTTCCCGCTGTCCGGCGCGCACCGCTGGGAGCTGGTGGTCCGGCACGACTGGCGCGAGGAGGAGCACGTCTACCCGGTGGAGATCGCGGACGGACGGTTCCGGACCGCGCTGCCCGCCGTGCCGACGGCCTCCTTCGCCGGCCGGGTGCCGCTCGCCCAGGGCACCTGGAACGTCTTCTTCCGTCCGGTCGGCGCCGTGGCCGAGGAGCTTCCGAGCTCGTACGCGCTGATCTCGCCGGACTGCTTCGGCGCGATGCCGCTGGAGGTGGAGTCCCGGGGCAAGCGCATCGTGCTGGAGCGCCGCCACCACGACGGCCTCTCCCTGGAGTCGCACTCGGCGCTGCTGCCGGAGGAGCGCAGCGGCTACCGGCTGCGCCAGCTGCGGTTCGTCGACTACCCGAACGCCCGCCGGCACCCGGTGCGCGACACCGTGCTGTACAACGTCGGCCTCGGCGGCCTGTACGCCGACTCGCCGCGGGCGGTCCACGAGGAGCTGGTCCGCCGCGGCCTGCCGCTGGAGCACCTGTGGGGCAGTGACGACCTCCAGGCCGATCTGCCGCAGTCGGCGAGCGCGATCCGGCTGTGGAGCCCGGAGTGGTTCGAGGCGCTGGCCACCGCCAAGTACATCGTCACCAGCACCCACCTGCCCGACTTCTTCGTCCGCCGCCCCGGCCAGGTGGTCCTGCAGACCTGGCACGGCAGCCCGCTGAAGCAGATCGGCCTCGATTTCGAGAAGGTCTGGTTCACGGATGCGAACTACCTGAAGGGCCTCGCCCGGGAGGTTCCGAGCTGGAGTCTGCTGGCGGCCGGCAACAGCTGGTCGGCCCCGATCCTGCGACGCGCGTTCGATTACAAGGGTGAGATTCTCGAAAGCGGTTCGCCGAAGAACGACCTGCTCTTCGCGGCCGACCGGGAGAAGACCGCCGAACAGGTGCGCGAAAGGCTCGGCCTGCCCGAGGGCAAGAAGGTCGTGCTCTACGCGCCGACCTGGCGCGAGGACCGGCGCCGGCCGAACGGCGGGTACCAGCTGGACCTGCGGCTCGACCTGGCGGCGGCCAAGGCCGCGCTCGGCGACGACCAGGTGCTGCTGGTGCGCCGGCACAGCATGATGTGCGGTCAGATCCCGGGCGCCGGCAACGGCTACATCTGGGACGTCGGCAGCTACCCCGACATGGCGGAGCTGCTGCTGATCGCCGACGTGCTGATCACCGACTACTCCGCCAGCGTGTTCGACTTCGCCGCGACCGGCAAGCCGATCCTGTTCTTCACCTACGACCTGGAGCACTACCGCGACAACCTGCGCGGCTTCAGCCTGAACTTCGAGGCGGAGGCGCCCGGCCCGCTGCTGGCCACCTCCGAGGAACTGGTCGACGCGCTCGGCCGGGTCGGCGAGGTCGCGGCCGAGTACGCCGACAAGGCCGCCGCGTTCCGCACGGCGTACTGCGACCTGGACGACGGCAAGGCCTCCGCCCGCGTGGTCGACGCGATGCTCCGCGCGGAGTAGTGCCGAGTAGCACCGAGTAACACGGGGCGGCCCGCAGCACCCCCGAGAGCCCCACCGAGGCGCGCGGCGCGGGCCCCGGCGGGGGGGCAGAGGGCGCCGTGGGGGGTGGCGGCGGTGACGGCGACGGTGGCGCCGACGAGTCCGCCGGGCCCGGCGATCACCCGGGCGAGCGCGACCGGGGTGCCGGAGGCGATG
>NZ_JBHXML010000093.1:0-33224 GCF_042720345.1 Kitasatospora sp. NPDC058478
CGACGAGCACCAGGACCGCTTCGGGGCCGAGCCCGTCCTCCGGGAACTGCACATCCCCGCCTCCACCTACTACCGCTGGCGCCGCGACGTTCACGCGCCGTGCGAGCGCAAGCGCCACGACGCCGAGCTGACCGAGCACATCCGCCGCGTTCACGCCGACTCCGACGGAACCTACGGCTCTCCACGCGTCCACGCCGTCCTGCGGCGCGAGGGAACCCGCGTCGGCCGTAAACGAGTCGAGCGCCTGATGCGCGAGGCCGCCCTGCAAGGCGTGAGCCCGCGCCGGCCCCGCTCCTTCACCCGCCGCGACCCGGCGGCCGACCCCGCCCCGGACCTGGTCCAACGCAACTTCACGACGGGCGCCCCCAACCGGCTGTGGGTCGCCGACATCTCGCTGGTCCCGACCGGCGAGGGAGCATGGTGGCTGGCCACGATCCGTGACGCCTTCTCCCGCCGAATCGTGGGCTGGCACACCTCGGAGCGGGCGGACACCGACCTCGTCCTCACCGCCCTGGAGTACGCGCTGCACGGCCGGCCAGTCGAGCCCGGCAAGCTGATCCATCACAGCGACCACGGGTGTCAATACACGTCCATCAAGCTCACAACCCGCCTGCTGAAGGCGGGAATCGAGCCGAGTATGGGGAGCGTGGGCGACTCGTTCGACAACGCCCTCGCGGAGAACTTCTGGAGCGTCCTGAAGACCGAGTGCGTGCGCCGCACGACCTTCGCGACCCGCACCGACGCCGACCTCGCCCTGTTCGCCTACATCGACGGCTGGTACAACACCCGCCGCATCCAAAAGCGCCTCAGCTGGCTCAGCCCCGACGAGTACGAAGCCAAGTACTACGCCGACCAGGCGACGGCCAAACCAGCGGCCCTCGACCTACCCACACCCGCTCTGACCAGCTAATCAGCACCTCCCACACAGCGGGGGAAGCTCAGTTCTGCGACAACGGAGACTGCCCGCGCGTGACCTTCGCCGGGCAGATCGAGGGGCCGACCTGTCGCTACGGCCGCCGAACGCCCCTCCTGCTGCAGCTACTCAGCGCGCTGGGCGTCGTCCTGGCCGCCCGCGCCGTTGTTCGTCTGGCACTGCTGCTCGGGATCGTGATCAGCCGGACGACCGTCCTGCGCCTGGTCATGGCACTGCCAGAACCGGCCTGGACGAGCCCACGCGTGCTCGGTATCGACGAGTTCGCCACGAAGAAAGGCCGCCGGTACGGCACCATCCTGGTCGACTGCGAGACCCACCAGCCCCTTGACCTGCTGCCCGACCGCGACGCAGACAGCATCGCCGCGTGGCTCCAGGGCCCTCCCACCCAACCAGCGCCCCACGCCCTCCCCAACCCGGCACACCGCATGATCCGGATCCACCCCCGGAGAGGACCGCAGGCACGCGCCTCACGAACGCAGTTCACCAGGTCAGCGCACGCGCCCCCGCGCCTTCAGCGGGAGGGCGGGGAGCTCCGGCGCGCGCAGGCGGTCGCCGGCGTAGCCGTGGACGTCGCCGAAGCGGGCGGTGGACATCCAGTCCTCACGGGCCCGGGTGATCTCCTCGCCGGTGCGGCCGATGAAGTTCCACCACATGAGGATCTGCTCGTCGAAGGGTTCGCCGCCGAGGAGGAGGACGGCGGCGTCGGTGCGGGCGTGGAGGGGGAGTTCGGGGCGGCCACAGCCGAGGTAGAGCATGGAGCCGGGTTCGACGCGGACGCCGTCGACGTCGACGCTGCCGGACATGGAGAGGACGGCGTACTCGAAGTCGGGGACGAGCGGGAGCTTGAGGTCGGCGCCCTCGGTGAGGGCGAGGTCGGCGCCGACGAGGGGGGTGTAGGCGGTGCCGGGCGAGGTGGCGGTGTCGAGGGTGCCGAGGATGACGGTGCCGTGCAGGCCGGGGGCGGTGACGACGGGCAGGTCGGCGTGGTGCTCGAAGGTGGGGGCGGTGTGCCGGTGGGCGTCCGGGAGGGCGACCCAGAGCTGGGCGCCGTGCAGGTAGCGGGCGTGCGGGCGCGGGGATTCCTCGGAGTGGGAGATCGCCCGGCCGGAGGTCATCAGGCCCAGTTCGTACGGGCGGACGGCCTGGAGGCTGCCGAGGCTGTCGCGGTGCAGCACTTCGCCCTGGTGGAGCCAACTGACCGTCTGGAGGCCCATGTGGGGGTGGGGCGGGACCTGCATGCCGGGTTCGTCGGCGATGTCATCGGGTCCGTAGTGGTCGACGAAGCACCAGGCGCCGACCATCCGGCGGCCCAGGTTGGGGAGCAGGCGGCGGACCATCGTGCTCTCGCCGAGCTGGACCTGACGCCCGGTCAGCAGGTCCTTGACCGGTCCGGTGTCGGCCTCGCGGCCGCAGGTGGTCGGGGAGGGCTTGCGGTCGAGGTTGCTCATGTGCGGTTCCACCACCGTGCGGAGAGGGGCCGGGCGAGGGGCGTTCGCCAACGATCATCCCTGACGACCGTTGAATCCTCCACCCCTCGCCGGGCCGGGCCCCGGAACACCGCTCCTGAACGCCACCCCGCCCGGGCTCAGTGCCCGCAGGCCCACCAGGCGTCCGCCGAGGCCTTGGTCGCGAGCTCCCGCAGCTTGCGCACGGCCTCGGCCGGGTCCTCGGCCCCGTACACCGCCGAGCCGGCCACGAACACGTCGGCGCCGGCCTCGGCGCAGCGCTCGATGGTGCCGGCGGAGACGCCGCCGTCGACCTGGAGCCACAGTTCCAGGTCGTGCTTGGCGATCAGCTCCCGGGTGCGGCGGATCTTCGGCAGCATGATGTCGAGGAACGCCTGGCCGCCGAAGCCGGGCTCGACGGTCATGATCAGCAGCATGTCGAGCTCGGGCAGCAGGTCCTCGTACGGCTCGATGGGCGTGCCCGGCTTGAGGGCCATGGAGGCGCGGGCGCCCTTGGCGCGGATCTCGCGGGCGAGGCGGACGGGCGCGGCGGCGGCCTCGACGTGGAAGGTGACGGAGCCGGCGCCGGCCTCGACGTACTGGGGGGCCCAGCGGTCCGGGTCCTCGATCATCAGGTGGCAGTCGAGCGGGGTGTCGGTGGCGCGGGCGAGCGACTCGACGATCGGGACGCCCAGGGTGAGGTTGGGGACGAAGTGGTTGTCCATCACGTCGACGTGCAGCCAGTCCGAGCCCCTGACGGCCTCGGCCTCGTCGGCGAGCCGGGCGAAGTCCGCGGACAGGATGCTGGGGTTGATCTGCGCCATTACCGACTACCTTCACACGAGGGTTCACACGAGGGCTGCGGCGTCCCGGGAGCGGGCACCTCGTCCCATCATCTCGCGCCGACGCCCGGCCGGGTGCACACCTGGACCTCCCCGTGACCGTCATCACACCCGGTCCGGGATTACCGTGGCCGCCGCCGTGGTCATCAGCACTGAAGCGGCCCGCGCGCGCCCGATCCGTCGGCGCCCGCCGAGCCGCCCCGTCCGGCCGGGTTCGCCCCGCCCCTCTCCGAGGAAGGTCCTTCGATGGCCGATCTCGTCCACCCCGCCCGTGCACTGTGGTGGCTCTTCGAACCGGTGCACGCCGTCACCTACTTCCTGCCCGAGAGCCGCGAGGCCTACGAGGCGGCCGGGCTGCACGGTGGCTGGCGCGGCTACTTCGCCAGCCGGTCGGCGCCGCTGGGCGCGGTGGACGCGCCGCCGGTGATCGCCGCGTTCTTCAGCTTCTCCCCGGCGATGGTCGAGCGCGCGCTGCCGGAGGTGTGGACGCACGCGAGCCCGGAGGAGGCGCTGGCCGCCCGGCTGAAGGGCTCGGCGGCGGCGCTGGCCCGGCTGCTGGAGCACGTGGACCCGGCGCAGGTCGAACTGGTGGTGGAGGCCCTGGAGCGGGCCGCGGGCCGGCTCGACTGCGTCGGCCGGGTGCTGGCCGCCGCCAACGCCGCGCTGCCCCGCCCCTCCGGCCTGTACGAACGGCTGTGGCAGGCCGCCACGGTGATGCGCGAGCACCGCGGGGACGGCCACGTGGCGGCCCTGGTGGCGGCCGGACTGGACGGGTGCGAGGCGCTGGTGGTCCGGTGCGCGATGGACGTCCGGCGCGAGATGCTCCAGCCGATGCGCGGCTGGACGGACGAGGAGTGGGACGCGGCCGCGGCGCGCCTGGTCGAGCGGGGCTGGCTGACCACGGCGGGCTCGGTGACCGAACTCGGCCGGATCCGGCACCAGTCCCTGGAGGCCGCCACCGACCTGGCCGCCGCGCGGGTCTGGGAGGACTACCCGCGTGCCGAACTCGACCGTCTGGCCGCCGCGTTGAAGCCGATATCGGCGCTCTGTCGCAGCCAGCTCCCGGTCAACCCGGCCGGCCTGCCGGACAACCCCTGATCAGCCCCTGATCAACCCTTGATCAGCCCCTCATGAGGTCCCGACCAGCCGCCGGTCAGCTCCCGACCGGTTGCTGGTCGGGAACCGATCGGGTGCCACCCGCGCCACCCGTGCCCGGCGGGCCGAGGACGATCCCCCGCCCGGCGTAGAAGCGCTCGAACGACCGCCACGGCACGTGTGCGAAGGACTGCGACTCTCCCGGGAATCCGGACGGGTTGTGGATCACCACCGCCGTGTCCGTGGCGCCCACCACCAGCACCAGGTGTCCGCCCCGCCGCACCGGCGCCGGACCGGCCGGCTCCCGGATCGCGGGATGCACCGACACCATCACCAGCCGCCCGCCGGCCACCTCGGCCACCAGCTCCGCGGGCGCCAACTCCCGCGCCTGCGCGGCCAGTCCCCACCGCCGCCGGACGTAGTCGGCGAACGGCGTGTGGATCAGTCCGCGCAGGCTCTCGCCGTCCCGGACGTACGCCCCCGCCGCCACGCACTCCCCGGCCAGCGTGAGCGCCGGGGGCGCCAGGCCCCACCAGTGGTCGAGTGCCATCCGCAGGCAGGCCACCCCGCACAGCCGCCACGACCACCACGCGTACTCCTCCGGGGTGGTCGCACCGGACTGCCCCCACCGGGGGTCCTCGGCCGCGTCGACCTGTCCGTCGATGATCACCCGCACCAACTCGGCCGATTCCCACTGCGCGTGGTACGGCACCTCGTGCACCACCGGCCCGCCCGTGGGCGCGCCCGTCGCTGCGCCCGCGTGTGCTCCGGCCGATGCGCCGGTCGGCGCGCCCGCCCGTACACCTCTCGGCGCGCCCGTCGGCATCCCGCCCTGCTCCTCCGCCATCCCCCGACGCTCTCACGCCGCGGCACCCGGGCCGACCCGCGACACTCCCTGAGCGCCCGGTGAGCACCCCTACTCGGGCACGCGCTCCCCCGAGCCGTCCTTCGAGCCCTCCTTCAGGCCTTCCGTCGAGCCCTCCTTCAGGCCTTCCGTCGAACCCTCCGACCGGTAGGCCAGTCGCTGCGACGCGCGGCGCCCACGCGCCTCGAGCGGCAGGGAGCCGGTGGCGCCCGCGAGACCGAACGGCGGCATGTCGAAGTAGATCGACTCGTACCCGCCCTCCGGCACCACGTACGTCTCGTGCCACAGCCCGACGTGCCGACGGGCCTTCCCCTCCCGCAGTTTGCGGTTGACGATGCCCCAGACGCTGTGGTGGAAGCCGTCCGGCGCGCTCGCGTAGCCGTACAGCTTCTCCTTCGACTCCCAGTACTGGACGACGTAGTACGTGCGCGGCGAGGCGGTGAGCAGGATCCGCCCGCGCAGGCCGCGTTCGGGGCTGCGCCCCAGTTCGTACAGCATCCGGAACATCGCGAACATCACCGGGCCCCAGTGGTGGACGGCCCAGAAGCGGTTGATCCGCATGCCGATCAGCAGCACCACGGTGTCGCCGGTGGCGCCCGCGGTGGTGTAGCCCGGCGTCGGCTTGGCGAACATCGATCGGACGAACGTCGTTCCCATGGACATCTCAGCCTCCCGCACCCCATGTAATCGGTGATTACATCAGGGCCGGGAAACCCGGTCAAGGCTCGCCGCACGCACAAATCGGTTACTGCGAAGGAAGGTTGGCGATTCCCTGACCGAAGGTGTCGAGCACCTTCCCGGCCAGCTCCTCCGCCTCCTCCCCCGGCAGGTAGCCGTCCACGATCATCTGCGCCAGCCCGAACACCAGCGCCTGCCCGGCCAGCCCCATCAGCCCCGGATCCCCCGGACGCAACCGGCCCGCCTCCTGGTCCGCCACGATCAGACCGGTGAACGCCCGGTCCATGCCGTCCAGTTGATCCCGCAGCTCCGGCTCCCGCGAGGCCACGAACACCCGCGAACGCACCAGGTCGAACCGGTGCGGATGGTGCAGCGCGTACCGGACGAACCCGAGCCCGACCGCCCGCATCACCGACCCCCCGGCCGGATCCACCGCCGCCACCGCCGCCACCTCGGCCTCCTGGCACCGCACGAAGTCCGCCAGCACCCGGTCCGCCAACGCCGTCAACAACGCCTGCCGGTCCGCGAAGTGGCGAAACGGCGCCCCCGCCGACACCCCGGCCCGCCGCGCCACCTCCCGCATGCTCACCTTCTCCTGCCCGTACTCGTCCAGCAGCTCGAACGCCGCGGCGACCAGCGCCTCCGGCAGCGATCCGTGGTGGTACGAGCTGCGCCCGCCAGGCCGTTCCGTCATGCCTGCCTTGCTACCACAGCAGGCCGCCCCACCAGGAAACCGTCACCCCACCGATCGGAGCCCCATGCCCACGCACATGCCCACGTACATGCCCACACCCACGCCCACACCGACCGCCCTCACCCCCCAACCCACCCCCCAACCCGCCTCCCGCGCCGCCGCCTTCGCCGCCGCCTACGCCCTCCTCCGCGCCTCCGCCACCCTCGCCGACCACTGGATCCAGACCGACCACCAGGCCGGCACCAAGGGCCGCCCCACCCCGGCCGGCCGCCGCGCCTGCGCCGCACACGTCGCCGCCTACACCGCCACCCAGGCCGCCGCCCTCCTCCTCGGCACCCGCGCCCTCGGCCTCCGCCCCAAACCCCGCCGCCTCCTCGCCGCCCTCGCCCTGTCCGCCACCACCCACTACCTCGCCGACCGCCGCGAACCCCTCCGCCGGGCAGCCGACTTCACCCGGCGGGGAGGCTTCGTCCGCCTCGCCGAGCACGGCATGAACGGCGCCTACCTCCTGGACCAGGCCTGGCACCACGTGTTCGAGACCGGCGCCGCCCTGATCGCCGCGACGTGACAGCATCCGTCCACCGCTCACGGCAGCCCCCCGAGCCGCGCGGCGGCCGCGAGCAGGCCCTCGGGGTCCGTCACGAGGGTCAGCTTGCGACGCCCCTCCGGCATTCCGCCGAACGGCGGCAGCGCCGTGAGCTGCCGCAGCAGTTTGGGGCCGATGGCCAAGCAGTCCGCGAGGTCCTTCTGAGCGACCCGCAGGTGAACGCCGTCGGGCCCGCTCACCGCGAGTTCCTCGTTGTCGAGCAGCGGCGCCAGGAGCCACGCGAGCCGCGCCACGTTGTCGCCGGACCGCGACAGGACCTGGGTCTCCAACTGCCGGCCGATGACGTACGACCAGATCGCCGCCCCGTACGCGTCCTGGAACGCGCGGCTCCTGAACAGCTCCGCTCCGAGGGTGACCACTTCGCAGTCCGTGTACGCCGTCACGGTGGCCGTCCGCGGCCGGCGGCCGTACACGGCCATGTCCCCGAGGAGGTCGCCAGGGTGCCGGAGGACGATCAGCTTCCCGTCCTGGTCGATCCGGACGGCGCCCTTCTTCAGGAAGGACACCGAGTGACCCTCGGCGCCCTGCCGCATCAACTGTTCGCCTTTCCGAATCCACCTCACTTTGGCGGAACCGAGGATTCCCTCCCAATCGGTGTCGGACAGGTGATCTCGAAATGTTCGATTCAGCCCGAACGCCTGCTCCGCCGTCGAATTTCCCCACAAGGTCATGGCGAGAGATTAGAGGCACCGCACCCCAATCAGGCTGCACGTCAGGCAAGTTGCCGCACACCCGGACACCTTCCCCATATCGGGTGCTACCCTGCCGCACCTTTGGATCGCCTACGAATGAACCTGTGGCGCACCCCACATCGTTAAGAGGCCTCCGGCCCCCTAATTTTCGCCGCCGGGCCGCAGACTCCTGGTCATCAGCTCGACCGCCCGGTCGACACGCCCGGACCGTACGTTCCAGGAGGCCGCCATGCCCGAACCCCCGTCACTTCCCGGCGACTCCAGCCAGCCCCTGCCGCCGCTCTCCGGCCTGCTCTGTGTGGACGTGAAAGGCTTCACCGAGCTGCCCGGCGCGGTCCACGCGCCGGTCAGCGCCCACCTTGAGCCCGTCATCGACGCCGCACTCACCGCGGCCGGCCTCGACGACCTCCGGACCGCGAAGAGGTTCCCCGCCAACTCCGGCGACGGGCTCGCGTTCGGCTTCGACCCCGTGCTGCTGGGGTACGTCGTCCACCCGTTCCTCGACCGCCTCGACGAGCAACTCGCCAAGCACAACGCCGATCCGGGCCGCGTCCGGCTCCGGATGCGGGTGAGCGTCCACTCCGGTCACGTCGCGCCCGAGGGCGTGCCCGGCGAGGGGAACGGGCCGGCGAGGAACGAACTGCACCGGCTGCTCGACTCCCGAGAGGTCAAGGCCGTTCTGGCCAGGGCCAGCCCGGAGACGACGCACCTGGTGGCGATCGTCTCCGACCGGGTGTACGAGGACGCGGTCGTCTCCCGGCACTCCGGCCTGCACCCGGACCGGTTCCAGAGCATCCTGGCGACCGTTCCCGGCAAGGCGTTCGCCCGGCGGGCGTGGCTGTACGTCCCCACCCCGTCCGGGAACCTCCTCGTCCTGCCGGAGAGCTCCTCGTTCCATCCGCCCCGCTCGCTCCGGCGGCTCTTCAGCGCGTTGCGCCGTCTGAGTTCGAAGATCTGGCCCATTCTCGATCCGCACCGTCCGTCGGGAGGAACCGACCCATGGCTCTGATCACGTACAACAGCCTGCTCGACGTCATCCACGCCCGGGTGACCAGCGCCGCCCACCTGCGACCGGAGGTCCTGCCGGTCGAGGTCGGCGGGGAGACCGTCCACCTCGACCTGCCGCAGGCCCGGGCGGCACTGTACGAGCGGCCGGTGGACGAGGTGCTGCGCCGCGAGGTGTGGCGTCGGGCCGTCGCGCTGGGCCAGCACGACGCGCTGGCGTCGGCCATCGGCTCGACGGAGGTCACCGGCTGGGTCGAGGCCGTCGTCTGGCTGGCGCTGCCGCACCTCAGGCGGGTGGCCCGCCAGGCGGCGGGCCGCCTGGGGGCGGACCGGAGGGACGTCGAGTCGGAGGTCGTGCTCGCGGTCGTCGAGCGGCTGGCCGAGGTCTCGGTGGACGATCCCGACGTCGGGCCGGACCTGCTCCGGGCGGCGGGCCGCCGGGGGTGGGAGTTCGCCCGCCGGTCGGCCTCCGGCGGGCGGCCGGTGGAGGACATCGTCGCCGTGGCCGACGCCCGCACCGCCGCGTCCACCGAGGACCTCTGGGAACTGGCGATCTCTCGACCGGACCGGCCCGACGGCCTGGCCGCGCCGCTGCGCCTCACCTCGCGCTCGGCGGTCGAGGGCGCGCGGCTCGGTGAACTCGCGGACCACCTCGGCCTGCGCGAGGTGGTCCACCGGACCCACCGGCCGCACCGTGGCCCGCGGCTCGGGTCGGTCTCGCTCCGCTCGACGGCGGTCGGCCGGTGATCGCCCCCGCCGAAGGCCCGCTGACCTTCCCCGAGTTGTTCGGCCTCCCGCTGTCCGTCGACCTGCGCACGGCGGCCCGGGCGTTCGGTATCTGCCTGGCCACCGCCTACAACCTCGTCCACCGCGACGCCTTTCCCTGCCCCGTCATCCGCACCGGGTACCGCTACCGGGTGCCCACCGTCGGCCTGCTCAGCGCCCTGGGCATCGAGGAACTCCCCGTCTACGCGTCCGATCTGGCCCCCTGGGTCAGCGCCCCGCCGCTGCCCGGTCTCGAATGGAAGGACCTCGCGTGATCGCGATGACCACGACCGCCCACCCGGAGCCGCTCCGCCCGGAGCAGTCCGGACCGGAGGCAACCCTCCCGGAGGCATCGGCGCAGCTGCCGACCTGCTTCGTGATCGGCCCGATCGGGGACCGGCACGCCGAGGTCGGCAGTCCGGCCCGCCAGGCGTACGAGACGTCCCTGGAGACCTTCGAGGAGGTCATCGGCCCGGCCTGCGCCGCCTTCCGGATCCAGCCGCTGCGCGCGGACCAGATCCAGCAGGCCGGGGAGATCACCGAGCAGATCTGCCGCCATGTGCTGCAGTCGGACATCGTCATCGCCGATGTGACGGGCGGGAACGCCAATGTGATGTACGAACTCGGCCTTCGGCACACGACCGGCCGCCTCACCATCCACATCGGCGAACACGGGCTGCTGCCGTTCGACATCTCGCCGATCCGGACGATCCTGTTCAAGCGGTCGCGCAGTGGACTGGTGAGCGCGCGCAACGAGTTGCAGGAGGCGCTGAACCGGGGGATCCGGGAGGGGTTCGCCCCGCTGACCCCGGCCAGGATCCTGCTCGGCCTCCGCTCCCGGGACGAGGCCGAGGCCGGTCCGCCCGTGCAGCAGCGGGCGGACGGGGAGGACGCGCCCGGCCTGATCGACCTCTTCGCCACGGTGGAGTCCGAGATGGACCTGCTGACCGAGGGCATCGAGACCATGACCGGGCTGGTGAACGCCATCGCCGCCCTGGCCGAGGAGTTCGGGCCTGACATGAAACGCGCCGCCGCGAAGGGTGCGCCGCCGTCCGCCACGCTCGCGGCGACCAGGCGCTTCGGCACCGCCCTCGGCGGGCCGGCGGCCGAACTCAAGGTGTGCGCCGAGGAGTTCACCACCCGAATGTCGAACATCGACGCGACCGTGCACGCCTCGCTGGACATGTTCCAGCAGCTGCCGCAGACCGGGGAGGGCCAGGAGACCCACAGCTTCCTGCACCAGCTCATCGACATGTCCCAGGCCTCGCGCGAGGGCCTGGAGACGCTCCGGCTCTTCCGGACGATGATGGAGTGGCTCACCAACGTGAGCCGCGATCTGCGGGCCCCGGCCAAGGACATCATGGCCGCACTCGACCTCGTCACCGCCGCCATGGCGCGGGTCGAGACGTGGGACCAGCGGGCCCGCGCCCTGGTCTGACCGCAGGGGCGGGCGCGGGGACGGGCGCAGGACGGGCGCCGGGGGCAGTGGGCCTCCCGGCGCCCGGGCCCGGCTACCAGGCGTAGTCCTCCGGGGCGGGCTGGTGGCCGGGGAAGAGTTCGTCGAGGCGGTCGAGGGTCTTCTGGTCGAGCTTCAGGTCGAGGGCGGCGACGGCGGCGTCGAGGTGGGCGGGGGTGCGGGGGCCGATGATGGGGGCGGTGACGGCGGGGCGGGTGAGGAGCCAGGCGAGGCCGAGGTCGGCGGGCTCGGTGCCGAGGTCGGCGGCGAGGTCCTCGTAGGCCTGGAGGCGGTCGCGGTGGGTGGCGAGGAGTGCGTCGGCCTGGGGCAGGGCGCCGCGGACGCGGGTGCCTTCGCGTTCCTTGCGGAGGATGCCGCCGAGCAGGCCGCTGCGCAGCGGGGACCAGGGCAGCAGGCCGAGGCCGTAGTGCTGGAGGGCGGGGATGACCTCCAGTTCGATGGTGCGGTCGAGGAGGTTGTAGAGGGACTGTTCGCTCACCAGGCCGAGGAAGTGGCGGGAGCGGGCGGCCTCCTGGGCCTGGGCGAGGTGCCAGCCGGCGAAGTTGCTGGAGCCGACGTAGATGATCTTGCCCTGGGTGACCAGGACCTCCATCGCCTGCCAGATCTCCTCCCAGGGCGTGTCCCGGTCGATGTGGTGCATCTGGTAGAGGTCGATGTGGTCGGTGTTCAGGCGCCGCAGGCTGGCTTCGACGGCGCGGCGGATGCCGAGGGCGGAGAGTTTGCCCTCGTTGGGCCAGTCGCCCATCGGCCCGTACACCTTGGTGGCGAGGACGGTGCGTTCGCGGCGGCCGCCGCCCTGGGCGAACCAGCGGCCGATGATCTCCTCGGTCCGGCCCCTGAGGTTGCCCTCGCTGTCGCGGCCGTAGGCGTTGGCGGTGTCGAAGAAGTTGATGCCCCGCTCGTGGGCGGTGTCCATGATGCGGTGGGCCTCGGACTCCTCGGTGTGGGGGCCGAAGTTCATGGTCCCCAGGCAGAGTCGGGAGACGGTCAGGCCGGTGCGGCCGAGGTGGGTGTACTCCATGGCGCCCACCTTCGGCCGTACCGGCGCCGGTGTCCAGCACATTCCGTCAGACGAGCAGGCCCACAGGCGCGCAGACGAACCGGGTCGGACGGAATCGCCGGATTCCGGCCTGTTCAGCGCCCGTGCGTGGCGAACTTCCGTACGGCGAGCGGCACGCAGAGCGCGAGCAGCAGCCCGCTCCAGAGCAGCGAGGCGAGGACGGCGTGCTGCATGGGCCAGGCGCCGCCGGCCGCGGAGGGGTTGCCGAAGAGTTCGCGGCAGGCCTGGACGACGGCGCTGACCGGGTTCCAGTCGGCGACGACCCGCAGCCACCCGGGCATGCCGCCGGTGGGGACGTACGCGTTGGTGACCATCGCGATCGGGAAGACCGCGACGGAGAGTTGGCCGGCGGCCTCCTCCTTGCCGATGGTCAGGCCGAGGCAGGTGCCGACCCAGGTCATCACGAAGCGGAAGAGCAGCAGCAGGGCGAACGCGCCCGCCGCGTCCCCGGCGCCCTCGCGGACGCGCCAGCCGGCGGCGAGGCCGACGAGCGCGAGGAGGGTCAGGACGACGAAACTGACGAGCAGGTCGGCGAGGGTCTGTCCGAGCAGCAGTCCGGTACGGGAGACGGGCATGGAGCGCAGCCGGTCGGTGATGCCGCGGCCGACGTCGCGGGCGGCGCCGACCATGGTCACCATGATGCCGTTGGTGGCGACCATGGCGAACAGGCCGGGCATCAGGAACTCGCGGTAGTCGCCGCCGCCCGGGATCCGCATGGCGCTGCCGAAGACGTACCCGAAGACCACCACCATGATCACCGGGACGCCCAGCGAGGCGGCCAACAGGCCGGGCGAGTGGCGGTAGTTGAGGAGGATGCGGAGCATCGACGTCCAGGTGTCGACGGCCAGCCGGGCGGGTCGGGACGGTTTCGGCGCAGGGCGGGACGGTGTCGGCGCGGGGTGGGACGACATCGGCGCGGGGGTGTACGCGGCGGCCATCAGGCGGCCCTCCTCAGGTTTTCGGCGGATTCGCGGGTGAGCGCGAGGAACACGTCGTCCAGCGAGGGGGCCCGTACGGCGGCGTCCTCGGCGGTGATCCCGACGGTGTCCAACTCCCGTACCAGCGAGGGCAGCAGGACGGACACGCCGGGCTGGGTCAGTACCGTCACGGTCCGTTCGGCCGCGTCGACCTGCGCGTCGCCGCCCGAGAGGGTGGACAGCACCACGGCGGCGGCGGCGAGTTGGGCCGGGTCGGCGAGGGTGACGGACAGCTGGCTGCCGATCGCGGCCTTGAGCCTGGCTGGTGGGCCGGTGGCGATGGCGGCGCCGTGATCGACGACGACGATGTCGTCGGCGAGCCGGTCGGCCTCCTCCAGGTACTGGGTGGTGAGCAGCACGGTGGTGCCGCCGTCGGCCAACTCCTTGACGGTGTTCCAGATTTCCTGGCGGCTGCGCGGGTCGAGCCCGGTGGTGGGCTCGTCGAGGAAGAGCACCGGGGGGCTGGTGACCAGGCTGGCGATGAGGTCGAGGCGTCGGCGCATGCCGCCGGAGTAGGTGCGGACGAGCCGGTCGCCGGCCTCGGTGAGGTCGAAGCGTTCGAGCAGTTCGTCGGCGCGGGCGCGGGCGCGGCGGGCGCCGAGGCGGTGCAGCCGGCCGAACAGGTGGAGGTTGTCGCGCCCGGTGATGCCCTCGTCGACGGCGGCGTACTGCCCGGCGAGGCCGATGGCCCGGCGGACGTCCTCGGCGGCGCGGGCGACGTCGTGGCCGGCGACGCGGGCGGTGCCCCGGTCGGGGGCGACGAGGGTGGCGAGGACGCGGACGGCGGTGGTCTTGCCGGCGCCGTTGGGGCCGAGCAATCCGCAGACGGTACCGGCGGGAACGGTGAGGTCGAGGCCGCGGAGGGCCTCGGTGGTCCCGAATCGTTTCTCCACGCCCGCCATCTCGATGGCGGGTCGGGCGGTGTCGGACATGGCTCTGCCCCTTCTCTAGGTACAGCGTACGTAGAAGCGTGAGCCAAATGCTACTACGTACGTCGTACGCATCTAAGATGGGGGGCGAGGTGATCACCCAGTGCCGTCCAACGAACCCCCCAGCAACAGCGAGCGCCCAGCCACCCCCGAGGCGCCCGAACTGATCTGGCTACGCCCCGAACGCACCGGCCGCGGGCCGAAACCCGCCCACAGCCGGACGTCCATCGCCGCCGCGGCCGTCGAGATCGCCGACGCGGAGGGCCTGGACGCCGCCTCGATGCGCCGGGTCGCGGCCGCCCTCGGCGCGGGCACCATGTCGCTCTACAACTACGTGCCGAAGAAGGAGCACCTGCTCGACCTCATGCTCGACGCCGTCACCGCCGAGTACGAGCTGCCGGCCGCGCCGAGCGGCGACGTCCGCGCCGACCTCGCGGCGCTCGCCCGCCAGCAACTCGCCATCTTCCGCCGCCACCCCTGGCTGCCGACCCTGGTGCTCGCCCGCCCGGGCATCGGCCCCAACGCCCTGCGCTACACCGACCACTTCCTCGCCGTCACCGCCTCCACCGGCCTGGGCGGCGGCGCCCGGATGGAGGCCATGGCCCTGTTCAACGGCTTCATCTGCCAGTACGCCCAGTACGAGCAGACGGCCGCCGCGGGCGCCAAGTGGCAGGCGGAGCTGGTCGGTTACCTCACCCGGGCCGCCATGAGCGGCGAATACCCGCACCTGGCCCAGGCGTTCGCGACGACCGGACCGCCCTCCGATCCGGACGCCGCCTTCGACCGCTCGCTGGACCGGGTGATCACGGCCATCCTGGCCCCGCCGACGCCCCGCTGAGCCCGCCGACCGGCCCCGCCCTCAAGCCCCGCCCTCAGACCCCGCCCTCAAGCCGGGACCGCGACAGCACCGCCACCGCCCGCCCGTCGACCAGCACCAACACGGCCTCGTGCGCGCCCCCCAGCGCCGCCCGCGCCTCGGCCGGCGACTGCCCGACGCCCACCGCCGGCAGCGCCGGCCCGAGCAACACGCCCAGCGAACCACCCACCGGGTCGTCCGGCTTGGCGCCGCCGTCCGCGATCGCCGCCGCCAGCACCGCCCGCGACACCGAGCCGACCACCTCCGTCGCGCTCACCCCGTACGGCCTCGCCGCCCGCGCCAGCACCACCGGCGCCACCCCGCCGGGCACGGCGCGCAGCACCTCCAGCGCCTCGCCGACCGTCGCACCGGCGTCGACCGCGACCAGCGGGCCGGCCCCGGCGAGCAGCGACCGAAGGCCGCCCGCCGACTCCGACTCCTCCTCCAGGAAGCCCCACTGCCGCATCCAGTCGTCGCTGTGCACCTTGGACAGGTACGAGCGCCCGGAGTCCGGCAGTAGCACCACGACCAGGTCGTCCGGCCCGAGCCGCCGCGCGACCCGCAGCGCCGCCGCCACCGCCGTGCCCGAGGAGGGCCCGGCCAGGATGCCCTCCTCGCGGGCGAGCCGACGGGCCGTCAGCAGCGACTCGCGGTCGGGGATGCGCTCGAAGGCGTCCACCACCTCCGACCGGTAGGCCTGCGGCCAGCGGTCCTCGACGGTGCCGGGGTGGAGGAAGTGCCCGATGCTCTCGACGAACCACGGGCTGCCGTCCCCGCCCCCGTACATCGAGGACTCCGGGTCGGCGCCCACGACGGTCACGGAGCCGCCGGACACCTGCTGGAGGTACCCGCCGGTGCCGGTGACGGTCCCGCCGGTGCCGACGCCCGCGACGAAGTGGGTGACCCGGCCGCCGGTCTGCTCCCAGATCTCGGGACCGGTGGTACGCACATGGGCGTCCGGATTGGCCAGGTTGTCGTACTGGTTGGCGAGCCAGGCGCCGGGGATCTCCTCCACCAGCCGCTGCACGACGTTGAACAGGTGGGCCGGGTCCTCGGCGGGCACGGCCGTCGGGGCGAGCACCACCTCGGCGCCGTACGCCCGCAGGATGTCGGACTTCTCGGGCGCCGACTTGTCGGACACCCCGGCGATCACCCGGTAGCCGCGCTGCCGCCCGACGATGGTCAGCCCGATGCCGGTGTTGCCGGAGGTCGCCTCGACGATCGTCCCGCCCGGCCGCAGCAGGCCGTCCCGCTCGGCGGCCAGCACCATGGACAGCGCGGCGCGGTCCTTGACGCTGCCGCCGATGTTGAGGAACTCGGCCTTGGCGTAGATCGGCGCGGGCAGCCCGGCGCCGAGCCGGGCGAGGCGGAACAGGGGCGTCCCGCCGATCGCGTCGAGTACGGATTCGTGCACTGCGGCCATCACGGCCCCTTTCACTGGCTGTCCGCCCGAGCCTGCCCGAACGCGCGGTCAGATAGTCGCTGGTGCTGTGACCACGTGACCGACCGCGAACCGCAGCCCCGGAGTGCCGAAAGGGACAAGTTCACGAGAAGGACAGCGACAGAAGGACGACTCAGGAGGCGAACGGCTCGATCTCCCCCGCAAAGACGATGACCTGGTCGATGAGGCTCCGCCGCAGATGGACGACGTCCGTTCCCGCCAGACGGGGGCCTCCGTCCGGCGTGGTGAAGACCCACTGGTACCGGGCCCACTCGTCAGGCATGTCCACCGCTGAGCAGCGCGCCATCGTGCCGGTCCCCGCCGGGTGGTGCCGGATGTCCAGCACGAACTGCTCGACCGCCGCGATTCCTTCGCTGCGGCCCAACGGCCCCCAGAAGACCACGTCTGAGGTCAGGGCCTGGGAGAGCAGGGCAGTCACATAGCTGTCGTCCGAGGCGTTGAACGCGGAGATGAAGGTGTCGATCGCGGAGCGTGCCGTCTCTTCCTGCATGCCCCAGTAATACCAGCCGCTGCTCGTGCGCTCGTCCCGCGAGCCGCCTTCCGATCACGGTGGACCATCCCGGTCACAGCACTGGCAGCCCCGGATCGTCGAGGCCGAGTCGGCGAGGGTTCTCGACCGTAAAGGGGCGCGGACAAAGGCGCGTGGCGCCCATTGCGCGCCCCTCAGATTTGCTGCGCTCCAAAGTGCGCAACGGTACGGCCCGCGCCCGCCCCGCCGATCGGGTGTGTGCGGAGAGTGATCGGCGCGCGATCAGATCAGCGGGTCGAAGAGATCGCGCCCCCAGTGGCCGAGCCAGGACGCGGTGGCGGACCACCGGGCCTGACCTTCCGCACCTTCCGTGGACTCGTCGTACGGCAGCACGGCGGTCGGGGCGAGCCAGCCCTCCCCCGGGTCGATGCGGACCCGCAGCACCTTGAGCGGTCTGCGCAGGGCAACAAACATCCGCAGGTCGTCGGTGTGCGGGCAGTGGGTCTCGTAACGGTCGTGGACGGTACGGCAGATGGACTTGATGTCGGTGTCCGCGAGCAGGAGGTGGCGGCTGCCGGGGCCAAGGTTGACGCAGAGGCGGCGGCGGGCGGTGTCGCGGTCCGGGTACGGCAGGTTCTGGTGGTTGTCGACGTGCAGGCCGAGGCACAGGCCGCTCTCGGGCAACCGGTGAGTGACCAGCTCGCCGGGCGGGTCCTCGGCCGGATCGAGGGCGACGTGCAGCGGATCGCCGAGGAGGCCGACGAGCGCGGCGACGGTGTGGACGTCGGTGACGGTCCCGGGGAGGCGGAAGAACTCGACCAGGCCGCTGTCCTTGGTGAAGAGGCCCGGCGCGTAGCGCTCGGGGTGCTCCTCGGGGAGCGGGGCCCAGTCGCCGGCGGGGACGACGGCTCCGTTCTCGTAGTCGAGTTCGCCGTGGACTCTGCGGACGTTGCCGATGTCGCAGCGGGCGCGGAGGGCCGCCGGGTCGCGGAAGGCGATGGCGGCGGGGTGCATGGTCGTCATGAGGGGGGCTCCTCGGTTCAGTCGTTGTCGTCGTCGGAGTTGTCGCTGTGACGGTTGATGCCGGTCATCAGGGCGGCGGCCAGGGTGGTCCACCAGACGACGTCGGCGGTGGCCGGCTCGCGCGGCGGGACGAGGTTCGAGGCGAAGCAGGCGAGGGCGAGGCTGGCGGCGGTGATCGCAGCCGTGGTGGCGAGCTTGATGGTGCTCAACTTTCGGGCGAGGGAACGTTGCTGTGAGCGGTACGGAGGACGCGCGCCCAGACTCGCTTGCCCGTGCCGCACCGCGCGATCACCCCGAAGTCGACGGCGAGCCGACGGGCGAGTTCGATCCCACGGCCGCACTCGTTCAAACGGCCCGGACGCCGCTCCAGGAGCGGGAGGTCACTGCGGGGGTCCCAGACTTCGAGGCGGCAGCCGCCGTCGAACTCCTGGAGGTAGAGCCGGACTTCGCCGTCGCCGTGACAGGCGTGGACGACGGCGTTGGTCACGAACTCGGAGGCGATGAGGACGAGGTCGTCGACCGGGTCACCGACCCAGCCCCAGGAAGTGAGCTGGTCACGGACCAGGCGGCGGGCGGTACGGACCGAGGTTTCGTGCTCGGTGAGGGTGGTCTCCCAGGATCGGAGGACCGGGTTACGCAAGGTGGACATGAGTCACCCCACACCTTCAGTGGCGTGTTCGTTCGGTCACAGTGAGTGTGGCTGACATCAAATCGAACCCGCAACCCGAACGCAATGACAAATCCGTGGATCTTGAAACGAGTTGAGTCGCCTGCGCATCATGGCGAGACTGGACCCAAACTCAGAGGGAGGGGCGCCACTTGAGCAAGGACCTGTCAGCGATCAGGCAGATCCGCCTCGGCGACGAGCTGCGCAACTGGAGGCTGTACAACAACAAGACCCTTGCCGATTCGACAGCAGGCCTGAAGGGTTGGAACCCCGCCCGCCTCAGCAGAATCGAGCGTGCCCACCAGCAGATCAGCGCAGCCGACTTGAAGACGCTGCTGGATCACTACGGCATCGATGGACAAGAACGCGAGGACTTCGAGAGCCTGCTCAGCGACGGCCCTGCGAGGCGTTGGTGGCGTGGACTGGACTTTGCTGACAGCATCACCTCGGCCTTCGCGGAGTACCTTGATCTCGAAGCCGACGCCTCGCAAATTTCCGAGTACTTTCCTGCCGCGTTCCCCGGGTTGCTTCAAACCGAGGGCTACGCAACCGAGATGATCGCGGCCAGCCTCAGCGCTCCTAATGACGAGCAGATTGAGGCCGCCACAGAGGTCAGGATTCGTCGCCAGCGCAGGCTCACCGACAGTCACCCACTCAACTTCGAGGCGTACTTCGGAGAGGTCGCCCTGCTGGTGGCCGGAGATCAGAGGGTTCTGGCGGATCAGATCCGGCACGTCATCAAGGTGTCTCAGTACCCGAACGTGACCGTCCGCATGGTGCCACTCAGCGCTGGCAGGCCTGGAATTCTGGCATCAGGCGTGGTGCTGATGCGCTTCCCTGGGGATCCAGAAGGAGGATTCGTCTTCATCGAAGCAGTCGGCGGTATGCTCCCGCGTAGAACGGGACGCGACGTACGACGAGCCGAGCGCGCCATTGGCCGTGTTGAGCGCTGCGCGTTGTCACCCGAGGACACCATCACCGCCCTTGAGCGCAAGTTGGAAGAGCTGACGTGAGCGAGAAGCGCAACCCGTACGACCACAACCCCGCCGACGCCGGCTGGACCAAGTCCCCCTTCTCCGCTGACGACAACGGCAGCTGCGTGATCATCGCGCGCTTCCCCAACGGTGACGTCTGGCTCGGCGACGACAAGAACCCGAACCACCCCCACCTCGCCTTCGACCAGGCCGAATGGACCGCCTTCATCCAGGCCATCGAAGCCCACGACCCCCGCTTCACCGCCTGATCACCCACCGGGAGGCCAAGATGCGCGACCGCCACGACCCCTACGACCACAACCCCACCGACGCCGACTGGGCCAAGTCCCCCTTCTCCGCAGAAGGCAACGGCGACTGCGTGATCATCGCGCGCTTCGACAACGGCGACGTCTGGCTCGGCGACGACAAGAACCCCGGCCGCCCCCACCTCGCCTTCGACCAGGCCGAATGGACCGCCTTCGTCCAAGCCATCGAAGCCCACGACCCCCGCTTCACCGCCTGACCGCCCACCGCCCACCGCCCGGGCCGGGACCGCCGGGAAGCCCTGAGTGGCTGTTGCCGGCACCGGGCCGGTTCACGCTCGCGAAGGCCGCGGCTGGGCAAGGCGCCGGGTCATGAGCATCGTCGCCGAGCTGCCCGAGGCTAGGTTGGCGCGGTGCATCCGATCCGTTTCGAGGCCGCCACGACAGACGGCGTCCATCTCTTCCACTACCTCCCCGGCAATGACCTGGCGGTGACTCGGCACTGGCCTGGCCTGTGGCAGGAATGGCCTGAGGAGGGGACGCCGCACACCGAGTGGGCCGTGAACAACAACAACATGGAGGAAGTCGCCGTCTATGTGGGCCTGGTGTGGCGTCTGACGGCCGGCCTGGACCGCTATGTGATCCCGACGTACTACTGCGACGACGCCGAGCGTTTCCTGAAGCAAACGCCGATGCTGGTGAGCTGGGAGTACGAGGTCGACGCCAAAGCGCCGACCGCCACCACACGGGACAAGGGCTTCGTACCTGGTCGTACGGCGAAGCCCCTTCGGGTGGAGCCGACCGCCGCGGAGCTGGACCATGCCGGTCGTGCAGGCTTGTTCCGGTTGTCGACGCCTCGCGACCTGGTATCCGCGCTGCATGCGGTGATCTTCGACGCCTCGTCGGAGACCACGGTGTTCGCAGTCGCCCCCGGACCGGAGCGTCGCCAGCGTCTGGTGAGCGCGTTGAGCGGCCCGACTCCCCCTACTCTGGCCGAAGTCCTTGAGGGAGAAGGGGTGTTCGTGGACCTGACGATCGGCTCGGATTTCGACTACTACGACTCTGTCATGGTGGCGTCGCGCGCCGATCTGCGGCACCGGGTCGATGACCTGGCTGCCGACTATGCGCGCAGGATCTCGGCATATGAACTGCGCCTGGACGAACTCGCAAGTGTTCCGGACTTCCTCCGGGCGATGCCGGAGCTTGCCGGTGTGGACTTGGACGTTCCCTGAGCCCTCGATCACTCGATCGAGACCCTCGTTCGATCGGCAAGCCGCTTGATCGGTACGACAACAGCTTCTGGGTGCCGTCGAGCAGCTGGCGGTGGACCGCGGGGACGGCGGTGACGCGCAGGGTGTAGCCCTGGCCGCGCCGCACCGTGACGCCCTGATCGAGGGCGGTGGGCCGGCGGACTCCAGCCCGGTGGTGCGGAGGAAGTCGGCGACCGTGCCCGGCATGTCGGGCGTGACCGGCAGCTCGGGGACGGTGCAGGGCGAGGCGGTCGCGGTGGAGCACGTCGAGGACGTCGAACACGTCGAGGATGTGCCCGGTGCCGCGTACGAGGCGGAACATCTCGCAGATGTGCACGGTGTCGCCCGGCCGCGCACAGGTGAGCGGTTCGCGGAACTTCGGGCGCTGGAGGGGGTGGAGGCCGCTGGAGGTGCCCGGCGCCTCCTCGAAACGCCGTCGGCGTCGAGGGTCAGGCGCCGAAACCGTCCTCAAACTCCGCGCACTGCTCGCCAACGGCGCCCTCGATGCGAACCACTGACCGAGGGCCGGGACCTGGAGCCGATACGGCGCCGGCGATCACAGCCGGTCACCAGCAGGCTGGTTCGGTTGATCCCCGAGGCCGCACCCGGCGCCGCTCACCGCGTCCCCCGCGGCGAGCGGCGTCGGCATTACCGCTCATCTGATCGACCGTCAACCAGTTCATCCGAACTGCCCCACACGCACAGCTCCCGCCATTACGCTCCCAAGCGTGATCACGCCCGGCGTCGATCCGGGCGCATTCCGTCATCACCACCACAGGGAGCGCATGCCATGAGCGAGCTGGTGTACCCGTCCGACCCCGGCCTCAACGGCCACGCCGTGGACGCGGCCGAACGCACGTACAAGATGAACGGCTTCGACCCGGCGCGGGAGGACTCGAAGCTCTCCTACACGCCCTGCCGGGTCGCCAAGCCCGCCTTCAACACCTACCACCGCAGCGGCGAGCAGACCGTGTCCGGCTTCCTGGACACCACCTGGGCCTACGACAGCCGCCTGACGGACGACACCGGCGGCCCCACCGGCGGGCCGGGCGCGGACCTGACCCGGCTGGAGGCCGCGAACGGCGCCTTCGACGAGATCGTCCTCGGCCTGGTCGGCCTCGTCGGCGGCCAGGGCAGCCTGGCGGCCGCCACCGCCCAGGCCGCCCAGGACTTCGGCATCGCCTCCTCCGAGCGCGGCGCCGTGACCTTCATCGACGCCTGGAGCGCGGCCGCCGCCTACCTCGGCTACGGGTTCGACGGCTGGGTCTCCAACGACTACCAGGACCTGTTCACCCAGCCGAAGGCCCAGGGCCTGCTGGGTGCCGCCCGGCGCCTCAAGGAGCGCAACCCGAACCTCTCGGTCGGCCTGCACATCGGCGGCTGGGACCTGAGCGAGGCGTTCCACTCCATCGCCCAGGAGCCCGCCTCCCGGCGGCGGTTCGCCCAGTCCGTCGTACGGATCTTCCGTGCCTTCCCGATGTTCTCCACCCTCCACCTGGACTGGCGCTGGCCCGGCTCGGCCGGCGCCCCGGAGGCCGGGTACGGCCCGGAGGACGCCGGGAACTTCGCCGAGCTGATCCGCGAGACCAGGGCCGCGCTGTCCGCCGCCGACCTGAGCGCGACGATCGCCGTCGCGGTGCCGGCCTCCTCAGCCCAACTGGACGCGATGAACGTCCCGCTCCTCATCGAGGCCGGCGCCGACCGGCTGGACCTGATGTCCTTCGACTTCTTCGGCAGCCCCTGGTCCGAGAAGCTCGGGCACCACACCTCGCTGCGCCGCGATCAGAACAGCAGCCAGACGGACTGCGTCGACAACGCCGTCACCCACCTCATCGAGCACGCCGGCGTGGCGCCTCACCGCATCCACCTCGGCTACGCCACCACCACCCGCAACGCCAAGCACGCGAGCATCACCGGCATTTCGCCCCTGCGCGGCAGGTACGACAACGGCTCGGGCGAGACGGTCGGCTCCTTCGCGCCCGGCACGAGCACCTGCGCCGACGTGCTGCGCAACTACCTCGACCTGGAGCAGGGCGAGGGCCGCAACGGCTTCGAGCTGTACACGGACGCCGTCGCCGACGCCGACTACCTCCACAACCCGAGCACCGGAGTCTTCCTCTCCCTCGACACCCCGCGCTCCGTCCGCGCCAAGGCCGAGTACGCCCGCGCCCGGGGCCTCGGCGGCCTGTTCGCCGAGCACGCCGAGGCCGACCCGGGCGTGCTCACCAACGCCGCCCGCGAGGGCCTGGGGCACACCGTCACCGCGACGGTCGTCGACATGAAGCCCCTCTACGTCACCGGCCGCAGCTGACGGCGGGCGGCGCCGTCCGCACCGCGGGCATCACGGGAGGTCCCGTGATGCCCGTCGTCGGCCCGCTAGGTTCTGTCCGCGCGATCACGAGCGGAGCCAGATGACCGGTGCGGCGACAGTGACCGTGCCGAGGAAGATGTACACGCGCTTGTCATACCTGGTCGCGACGGCGCGGTGCGACCGCCTCGGGACCGTCCGAGGGCCTCGCCGGCCGCCCGGGCGGCGGGCGAGCCGGGGCTCGGCCCGTGGGTGATGCTCGGCAAGACCTTCAAGGGACTGACCGACCGGACGCTCGTTTGGCAGACCGCCGAGTTGCTCGCCCGGGAGACCGGGCGGGACGCCCGGACGGTGCTGGTCCGGCCGGAACTGGTCGTCGAGATCGCCTTCGACGGCCTCCGGCGCAGCCCCCGCTACCCCACCGGGCTGGCCCTGCGGTTCGCCCGGGTGGTGCGCTACCGGCCGGACAAGAGCGCCGCCGAGGCCGACACGGTGGCCTCCGTACGGGAGTTGGCCACCTCCGAAGGGCGTGTGAGGCCGTCCGCGCGGCCGAGTCCGCCGACCCGTCCGGCGAAGTACCGCGGGCTGAAACGCATAGCGCCGCAATGGGGGTTCACACACAGGGGCCGAATCAGCCATTCTCGATCCGGCCACCGTACCCCTCCGTGAACGGACCAGCGATGGCTAGGTTGACCGTGACAACGAGAGGCGGCCGCCGGGCAGTCGGCGCCGCCCTGGCGAAAGGTGCCCGACATGCAGGTGAGCGTCGACCGGGACCGTTGCTGCAGCTCCGGCATGTGCGTGATGAACGCCCCCGCGGTCTTCGACCAGGACGACCGGGACAGTCTCGTGATGCTCCGTCAGACCGTCGTGCTGCCCGAGCAGTTCGACGACGTCAGACTCGCCTCCGAGCTCTGCCCGGGCCGGGCGATCACCGTCACCGGGGACGAGCCCGCGCGGACCGGGGCCTGACGGACCCCCGCCGCCGGCCCCGCAGGCCGCCGGGAACCTTCCCGGGCCCCGAACCCCACGAGAACACCCGCGACGTGAGGAGACCCCCGCCTTGACCACCGCACCCACCACCCCCGTCCTCCCACTGCCGGCCCGGCACTCCGGCGGCTGCCCCTTCGGCCCGCCGCCCGCGTACCCCGAGGCCGCCGCCACCGGGCCGGTGACCAGGGCCGAGCTGCCCGACGGCGACCTCTGCTGGCTGGTCACCGGCTTCGCCGAGGTCCGCACCGTGCTGTCCGACCGCCGGTTCAGTGCCGACATACGCCACCCGTCCTTCCCGCTGCTGGTCGCCGGCGCTCGCGAGCTGATCACCGACAATCCGGACTTCCTGCGGCTCGACGACCCCGAGCACGCCCGCCAGCGCCGCATGCTCACCGGGGAATTCCTGGTCAAGCGGGTGGAGGCGCTGCGCCCGGAGATCCAGCTGATCGTGGACGAGGCACTGGACCGGATGACCGCGGGCCGGACCACGGCCGACCTGGTCACCGACTTCGCGCTGCCGGTGCCCTCGCTGGTGATCTGCCTGCTGCTCGGCGTGCCGTACGAGGACCACGACCGCTTCCAGAACCTGAGCCGCACGATGCTCAGCCAGGAGAGCACCGTGGAGCAGCTCCGGGAGGCCCAGGAGGAAATCCTGCACTACCTGCGCGACCTGACGGCCCGCAAGCGCGCACAGCCGCAGGACGACGTCCTCAGCCGACTCGCGGCGCGGGACGACCTGACCCCGGACGACGCGGCCGCCATGAGCGTGCTGCTGCTGGTCGCCGGGCACGAGACGACCGCGAACATGATCGCGCTGTCGACCGCGCTGCTGCTGGAGCACCCCGAGCAGATCCCCGGCCTGGCCGACCCGGCCACCCTGCCGGGCGCGGTGGAGGAGCTGTTGCGGCTGCTGACCATCGTGCACACCGGCCTGCCCCGGGTGGCGCTGGAGGACGTGGAGCTGGGCGGCGTCACCGTCCGGGCCGGGGAGGGCGTGATGGCGATGCTCTCCACCGCCAACCGGGACGAGGCGGTGTTCGGCGGCGCCGGCCATCGGGCGACGGACGAGCTGGACCTGTACCGGGACGCCCGGCGGCAGCTGGCGTTCGGCTTCGGCGTGCACCAGTGCCTGGGCCAGCCGCTGGCCCGCGCCGAACTCCAGATCGCCCTGGAGACGCTGTTCCGCCGGCTGCCGGGGCTGCGGCTGGCCGGCGAGCGCGAGTTCCGTACCGAGTCGTTCATCTACGGGATGCGGTCACTGCCCGTGACCTGGTGAGCGGGGCCCGATGGAGAACTCTCACCGGGCACCCGCCGCGTGAGCCTTTGCGCAGGCGGGCGGCCTGACCGTCCGCCTTCTCCGGGATCGTGTGCCGGATGCCGCGCCTGCGCAGGTAGGCGCGGCACGGGCCGTTGCTGTAGGCCTTGTCGGCGGCCACGCTGTCGGGCGTCTTCCGGGGCCTGCCCGGCCCTGTCCACGGGACACGGATCTTCTCCAGTACCGGCTCGAACTGCGTGCAGTCCGCCCGCTGCCCCGGCGTGACGACCAGGGACAGCGGGCGGCACCGGCCGTCCGCGCTCAGGTGGACCCTGCTGGTGAACCCGCCCCGCGAGCGGCCGAGGCCCTCGCCTCCACCACCACCTTCACCAGGCGGGCGACGAGGCTCTGCCACGGCGTCTCGCCCTGGTGTTCCCCGGGCCCAGCCCCCTTTGAGGCCACCGCTGGGACCACAGCGCGGTCAGCGCGTCCAGTGCTTCACGATCCACTCCGAGCCCTCTCCCCAGTCGTCTACCCTCATGCCCGACGACGGCTCCCCGCCCGACGAGGGCCGCCCCGACCGATGGTCGGGAAACGGGTCGTGCCGAGCGGCCCGACGCCGTACCGTGGTCCGGTCGACGATCTTGGGGCAGCGACCCCACGAGGACCAGAGGACGGGGCTGGACACCATGCAGCAGTACCAGGGCTGGGCCGACGAACGGTTCGGCGCCGTGGCGGACGTCTTCGCCCGCAACTTCGCCGAGTTCCCCGAACTCGGCGCCGCCGTCACGGTGTTCGCCGGCGGCCGCAAGGTGGTCGCATTGTGGGGCGGGACGGCCGACGACCGCACCGGCCGGGCCTGGACGCAGGACACCGTCGTCCCGGTCTTCTCCTGTGCCAAGGGCGCGGTGAGCATCAGCACCCACCTGCTCGCCCAGCAGGGCCGCCTCGACCTCGACGCGCCGATCGCCCGCTACTGGCCCGAGTTCGCCCGCCACGGCAAGCAGGACATCACCACCCGCATGATCCTCGGCCACCGCGCGGGCATCCCGGCCCTGAACGCGGCGCTCTCCTTCGAGGAGATCGCCGCCTGGGCTCCCGTCGTCCGCGCGATCGAGGAGCAGGAGCCGCTCTGGGAGCCCGGCACCGCCTACGAGTACCACGGCCACGTCCTGGGCTTCGCGGTCGGCGAGGTGATCCGCCGGATCACCGGGCTAACCCCTGGCGAGTTCCTCCGCAAGGAGATCGCCGAGCCGCTCGGCCTGCCGGTCTGGATCGGCCTGCCGGAGAGCGAACTCCCGCGCCTGGCCCGGCTGGTGGAGGCGGAGGGCCGCCGCCCGATGCCCGGCCCGGAGCACCTGCTGACCCGGATCGTGACGATGAACGGCGCCCTGGTCTTCCCCGGCCTGGACGTGCCGCACGGCTGGAACGACCCGGCCCTGCACGCGATCGAGCTGCCCGGCGCGGGCGCGGTCGCCTCCGCCACCGGGCTGGCGGGGCTGTACGCGGCGGCCGCCACCGGCCTGGACGGCGGCCCGCGCCTGCTCTCGCACGAGACCGTCACCGACGCGGTGCGCGAAGTCTCCTCCGGCGCGGGCTTCCTGGGCTTCGACATGGGCGCCCGCTGGGGTTCCGGCCTGCTGCTCGACTCCCCCGCCTTCCGCCCGCTGCTGGGCGAGCGCAGCTTCGGCAACGACGGCGCGGGCGGCCAGTTCGCCTTCGGGGACGACGAGTTCGGCGTCGGCTTCGGCTACGTCGCCAACCGGATGATCGGCCACGGCGACGCCCGCGCCAACCGGCTGATCGAGGCGGTGCGCGGGTGCCTGGGGTGACGGACTTCCTCGCGCGACTCACCGCGCTGGCGGCCACCGGCGGCCTGGACGGCCCGGACGGGCTGCGCTACAACGCCTCGCTGCCCGAACTCGCCGCCCACTACGGCGACCCCTGGGACGGCGGGCGGATCCACCGCGAGTCCCGCTGGCCGCACGGCTTCAGCTGGGGCGACGTGCAGACGGTGTTCTGCCGCTGCCGCCGGCTCCAGTCGCTGTCCCTGCCCGTGTGGCACGGCGAACTCGAACTCCCGCTGGCCGGCGGCGGGTTGCTGACACTCGACACGCACGTCACCGAGTCGGCCCTGATCGCCGCGCTGACCGCCGCCGGCTGCCGCTGGGAGACCGTGACGTACGAGAACGTCCCCGACCAGCGCACCCTGGAGGTGGCGGTGGCCGAGGAGGTCCGGGTGGCATTCGTCCTCACCGACCGCGACGGCCACCAGGCCCGCGACGGCCACGCGGACCGCGAGGGCCATGACGCGCCGCCGCCCGAGGACTGGCTGCTGAACAAGGCCCTGCTGTGGGGCTACGACCACACCGACTGCCCCGAGCCGGACCGCACCCTCCCGGACGACGGCTGGGGCGAATCGCCCAACTGACGCGTACGGCCGGCCTGTTGCGCTCGACCCGCTGCGCTCGGCCCGCTGCGCTCAGCTCGTTGCGCCCCCGCGCGCAACGGGCCGGGCGCGCCCCCGAAGTGGGCGCACCCCCGGAGCGGGGGCTCACGCCAGGGCGCGCGGCAGCACCACCCGCACCCACTCCTCCGGCTGCGACAGGTGCGGTGCGTGGCCGGCACCGGGGTACAGGTGCCGTTCCACCTTCGCCAGGGTGAGGTCGATGATGTCCAGCACCTCGCCGTACATCGGCGGACTGTTGTCACTCTGCGTGAGCAGGGCCGGTTCCGTGAAGCGGGCCAGCGCGGTCAGGTCGAGGTCCAGTGCGTCCGGGTCCCGCAGCTCGTCCAGGTAGGTCGGCGCGTTGCGCACGTACGTGTGCCGCACCGGCGCGGGCAGCTGCGCCCAGGCCCCCGGCCCGAAGGTGACCGTCTCCACGAACAGCTCCGCCGCCGCGGCCGACTCGGCCTGCTCCAGCAGCTCCCGAACAGCGGTGATCCGGTCGGCGAGCGCGGTGGCGACCGGCCGCAGCTCGGGGTCGGCGAGCAGGATGCCGGCGCCGGGCGGCTCGTGCACGGCGATCCCCCGCAGCAGGTCGGGCCGGGCGGCGGCGAGCCGCAGCGTGATCAGCGAACCGTACGAGTTCCCGCAGACGAACGCCGGCGCGAGTCCGAGCCCCTCGATCAGCCCGGCCAGGTCGGCCGCGTCCTCGTAGACCGAACCCTGGGTGAGCGGGTCCTCACTGCGGCTGTGGCCCCGCCGGTCGTAGGCGACGACGGTGGTCGACTCGGCCAGGCCCGGAATCACGCGCGCCCAGCTGTCGGCGTCGCTCCACGAGCCGTGCACCAGGACGACGCCGGGCCCCTCGCCACGGGCCTCGTAGTGCAGCGACACCCCGTTCACCCTGATCTCGGCCATCACGAGCCTCCCGATCTCGGCGGTGCTCCCCCACCAGCCTGACACAGCCGCTCGGGGCGGCACCCCCGGGCCGAGTCCGTCACCGAGCGTGACGAACAGCGGGCGGCCAAGGGCTCCGGAAGGGCTCGGCTCAGACCCCGGACCGGCTCAGCCCATGCCCCGGGCCGGCGGCTCGTCCCGCGTGCCGTCCTCCGCCACCACCGTGAACCGGCCGGGCCCGGAGACCGACAGGTCCACCGGGTGGACGGACTTCGAGTCGTTGACGTCCAGTTCACTGCTCTTCCGCCCGGTCGCGGCGTCGACCCGGGTCAGCTTGTCCCGGGTCAGCGCCCACACCGACGCGCCGTCCACCAGCAGCCCCGTCACCTGGTCGTCCAGCCCGGCCGTCCAGCGCTTCCCGCCGTCGGCGAGCGAGTAGGCGACCAGGCGCCCGGTGGCGATGCGGCTGGGGTTCTTCCCCCCGCTGATCCGGACGTCGTCCGGCTTCTCGCCGGGGACGATCAGCTGGTCGCCGACGACCACCCCGCCGAACAGCGGACGGGCGGCGAACGCGTCGTAGGCGTGGGCACCGCCCAGCATGACGTCGAGGTCGTACTCGTCCCCCGCGACCGGGATCGACGCCCGCTGCCGCCCCGCCCCGTCGAAGCTGAGAACGGCGTGCGTCCCGCGCTCGCCCTGCGCGTCGACCCAGACCGCGAGGGGCTCGGTGGAGACCACCGCGACGTCCTTCAGCCCGCCCGTGACCGGCAGGGCGACCCGGGTCCGCTCCTGCCCGTCCGCCGGGGCCAGCGACCGCAGCACCGGCGCGGCGTCGCCGCACTGCGCGACCGTCACCACCTCCGCCGCCCCGCCCGCCACCTGCAACGGCGCGCAGCCGGCGTCCGCGTCGCCGCGCCAGGAAGCGCGCCCGTCGGCCAGGTGCACCGCGCGCCAGCCGGTCCGCTCCTGGAGGACGGCCTCGTCCCCGGCGACGGCGAGCAGATCGGGCGCCGCCGTGTCCCCGACGCGGCCGGGCGCGTCCGCCGCGGCGGTCCAGGCGGCCGTGCCGTTGGCGAGGTTGAGCGCAGTCACCGCCGCGCACGGCCGGTCGTGCGGGGAGTGGCCGAGCAGTCCGAGGCCGTGGCCCGTCCCGCGGCTCATGGCGCAGACGGAGTCCTCGCCCGGCGGCGTCCACCGCCACGCGACCTGCCCGGTGGCGCCGCGGTAGGCCACCACCTGGTCGGGCCGGACCCGCACCACCACGTCCCCGCTGGTCCAGCTGCCGACGGCGCGGATCGACGACGGCCGGTCCAGCGGCGCCTCCCAGGCGTCGTTGAGGCCGGTCCCGGCGAAGGAGACGAACACGGCGAGCCCGAACAGGATCCCGACGGCGACCGCGGGGAAGCCGCGCCGGGGGTGGAGCAGCGCCCACAGCAGGCCGGCCCCGCAGGGCATCAGGCCGAGGATGCTGACGATGCCCATGAAGTCGAGGCTCTCGCCGCCGTACCCCTGGGACGGCCCGATCAGCACGGCCAGGCCCATGCTCGCGAACATGGCCCCCAGCACCCCGCCGGAGACCACCATCCAGGCCTCCTTGTCCATCGCGAACCCGCCCCTGGCGAGGCGGACGGACCTGCGGGCCCACCCGGCCCCGGCGGCACTGTCCACGGGCCCCTCGGCCATGTCGGTCACTCCCCCGTCAAGCGCCGCCCACCGCATGAGCGACGATCATCGGATGATCGCAGAGCCTCGCTGGATCCTGAACAAAGACAACGGAAAACTCCCGGCCCCACCGACGGACGGTAGGTTGGCCCGGGGGCCGGGGCGCGGCACCGGGGCACGAAAGGGGCGGGGATGCAGCCGGGCGACGTACTCGACGGGCGGTACGAGCTGGTCGAGCAGATCGGCGAGGGCGCCTTCGGCGCGGTCTGGAAGGCCCGCGACGCGCGGATCCAACGGCTCGTCGCCGTCAAGGTGATGCTCCCGGGCAGCAACAACACCCCCAAGGACGCGGCCCGGTTCGTCCGCGAGGTGGCCACCGCCGGCGCGCTCAACCACCCGTCCATCGTCACCGTGCACGACTTCGGCCAACACGACGAGGCCGGCCGGCCGTTCTACTTCCTGGTCATGGAACTGCTCGACGGCGCCCCCCTCAGCCGCCACCTCGGCGACGGGCCGCTGCCCCTGCGCCAGGCCCTCACCTGGGCCGTCCAGATCTCCCAGGCCCTCGCCACCGCCCACCGGGCCGGCGTCGTCCACCGGGACGTCAAACCGGCCAACGTGATGATCCAGTCCTCCGGCGAAGTCAAGGTCGTCGACTTCGGCATCGCCCGGGTCGGCACCGCCGACGACGGCATCACCAGCACCAACGTCATCGTCGGCACCCCCGCCTACATGGCCCCCGAACGCTTCGACAGCCGCGGCCTCGACGCCCGCTCCGACCTCTACGCCTTCGGCTGCCTCCTGTACGAACTCCTCACCGGCCGCACGCCGTTCCGCGGCACCCTCTACGAACTCATCCGCCAGCACGGCGAGGTCCACCCCGCCGCCCCCGGCACCCTGCGGCCCGGCCTGCCCGCCGACGTCGACACCCTCGTCCTCGAACTGCTCGCCAAGGACCCCGACCGGCGGCCGCCGCACGCCGACCAGGTCGCCGAACGCCTGCTCCACCTCGCCGAGCAGGCCGAACAGCCCCCGGCCGGCTACCACGCCACCGTCCGGGACGTCCCCGCCGCCGAGGAGGACCCGTACGTCCTCGCCCGCCGGCGGGAGGCGGACGCGCTGTTCCAGCACACCCGCGACCAGGCCGCCCAGGTCGCGCTGCAGTTCGAGACCAGCATCGCCCAGCGGCGCCGCCAGCTCGACCAGGACCTCGCCGACCAGCGGGCCCACGCCGAGGCCCGGGCGCAACAGATCGTCACCGACGCCCAGCAACGCGGCGAGGAGCTCGAACGGGAAGCCGCCGCCCGAGCGGCCGCCAGCCTCAAGCAGCTCACCGAGGCCGAACAGCGCACCGACCTGCTGCGCCGGCAGACCGACAAACTGCGCAACGACGCCGAGAGCCTGCGCCGCACGGTCGACAACGCCCGCCGCCAGGCCTCCGACTTCCTCGCCGACGCGGCCGCCAAGGCCGGCCTCGGCCCGGCCACCGAACCCCGCCGCTCGATCGCCCCGCCGGCCGGCACGCAAACCGGCTCCCAGAGCGGCGCGCAGACCGGCTCGCAGCGCCGGAAGCTCCCGAGCATGCAGGACCTGCTCTCCGGCCGGAGCCGCTCCACCGGCGGCGGCGACCAGCCGGGCCGCCCCTCCTGACCTCACCCCGACGCCCCGCCCCGACGCCTCGCCCCAACGCCTCGTACCCGGAGGCGAGTCGGCCCGCCAGGCCCAGTCCACGCGGGCCCCACCCCCGCGCCACCGGCTGGACCCTGCGGCCCCTGCTCACGCACCGCGACCCGACCGCGGAACCGTAGAATCCGCAGGTAGACACCAGGGAAGGATTTCGCGTGTTCCAGGCGCAGCGGCCGCGCACCGCACAACTGACCCCACGACTCGGCGACGACGGGACGGGGCGGGTCGAAGCCGTCGCCCTGCTGCTGCCCGGCGGGTTCCTGCGCAGCCGGCGCGGACCGCTGAAGGTCGCCGAACTGGGCCTGCGCCGCCTCACCGCCGAACTCGCCGACCGCGGCCGCCCGCACGGCCTCGCCGTCCACCTGCTGCGCTACCGCTACAGCGGCTGGAACGGCACCGACGCCGACACCGCCGTCGACACCCGCTGGGCCCTCGACGAACTCGCCCGCCGCTACGGCGACGTACCCGTCGTCCTCATCGGCAACTCCCTCGGCGGGCGCGCCGCCTTCTGGTGCGCCGGGCACCCGAGCGTCGTCGGCGTCGCCGGCATCGCGCCCTGGCTGCCCAGCGGCGACCCCGTCGACCACCTCGCCGGCCGGCGCGTCCTGATCGTCCACGGCACCGGCGACCACAGCGCCGCCAACGCCAACCAGTCCCTCGAATACGCCCTGCGGGCCCGCCCGGTCGTCCCCGACCTCGCCCGCTACGAAGCCCCCGGCGCCAACCACTACCTCATCCGGCAGACCGCCGACATCAGCGCCCTCACCACGGACTTCACCCTCGACACCCTCAAGGCCGAACCGGCCCCGCTCGCCTCCGGCACCGTCTGCACCCGCCTGCCCACCCGGCGCGCCTAGGTCCAATGCCAGTGACTTTAGGTTGTGTCGTGCTGGGTGACGGTGACTGTTGCCGGTTGTGGTGGTGGCCAGTTGTGGTGTTGGGCGCGTT
>NZ_JBHXML010000094.1:0-10796 GCF_042720345.1 Kitasatospora sp. NPDC058478
GACCTGCCCGACGCACCAGCGCGGGCAGGTCGGCCCCACGGGCTGCACCGATCTTGTGCCGGTTCACAGCGCGATCACGATCTTGCCGTGGACGTGCCTCTCGGCCTGCGTCGTCACGGCTTCGCGGATCCGCTCGACCGGGAAGGTCGCCGCGATCGGAACGGTGATCTCGCCGGAACGGATCGCGTCGGTGATCCGCTCCAGGGCGCCCGGGCCCGCATCGAGGGCGCCCGCCCTGCGCACGCCGGGCGGCGGGGCGGGGCCGTCGGCGACGACGGTGATCCGCTCGGGTGCCACGCCGAGCTCGAGCGCGGTCTCGGCCGCCTCCCTTGCGAACAGGTCGGTCGCGGCGGTGATTCCCTCGGGCGCCAGGGCCCGTACCCGGTCCGCCAGGCCGGGGCCGTACGCCAAGGGTTCGGCGCCGAGCCCGCGCAGGAATCCGAACGTGCCCTCGGAGGCGGTGCCGAGCACCCGGGCACCCGCAAGCTTCGCCAACTGCACGGCGAAGATTCCCACGCCACCCGCCGCCCCGCCGATCAGGACGGTGTCCCCGGTGCGGAGCCCGATCGCGGCGAGCGCGGCGCAGGCCGTCAGTCCGGACACCGGAAGCGTGGCGGCCACCTCGTCGCCGACGCCCTCCGGGGTGAGCCACAGCTGTGCCGTGGGTGTCTTGACCAGCACGAATTCGGCGACGGACCGGCCGATCGCAGCCCCGTACACCCGGTCGCCGGTCGCGAATCCCGTGGCTTCGGCGCCCACTTCGTCCACCACTCCGGCGAAGTCGCTGCCGAACCCGGCCGGCAGGGTGATGCCGAAGCGCGCCGCCATGTCGGGCTGTGTGGTGATCTGCCAGTCCATCGGATTCAGTCCGGCGGCCGTGACCCGGACGCGGACCTCGCCCGGTGCCGCGTGCGGCTCGGGTATCTCCTGCACTTCGAGTACTTCGGGACCGCCGAATCGCCGGTAGCGCACAGCTTTGCTCATCGGTGACCTCTCCTGGCCAGTGATGGGACTTGGTCTCATCGACCGTACACCAGTGATGGGACGAAGTCCCGTACACTGCTCCCATGGCCCGCTGGCAACCCGACGCACCAGGACGACTCGCCGCCGCCGCCCTCGACCTCTTCGAGGAGCACGGCTACGAGAACACGACCGTGATCGAGATCGCGGAGCGCGCGGGGCTCACCAAGAGCACGTTCTTCCGGTACTTCCCGGACAAGCGCGAGGTGCTCTTCGGCAGCACGGTGACCGGTCTGCTCGTCGAAGGGATCGCCTCGGCGCCGCCGGCGGCCGGGCCGCTCGACGCGGTGGCGGAGGCCCTCGATGCGCTCGGCCGGACGTTCTTCACCGCCGACCGCCGCGAGTTCAGCGGCCGGCGCCAGGCCGTGCTGAACGCCAACACGGAACTGCGTGAACGCGAAGCCCTGAAAAGGATCGACCTCACCGCCTCGATGATCGAGGCCCTCAACCGCCGCGGAGTCCCGAACCTGACCGCGCGCGTGGCCGCGAACCTGGGCGCGCTCGCCTGGGAGATCGCCTACGACCAGTGGATCGACACCAGCAACAGCGAGGGCTTCGGCCCGCTGGCACGGCAGGCGCTCGCCGAAGTACGCGCGGCCGGAGCCGTGCGCTAGTTTCGCACCCCGCAGCTCCACCTGATCCGAAGTCACCGCACGGCGATCATCGAGGGCAGGACGACCCACACGGCGAGTGCCGCCGCGGCACCGGGGAGACCCCGCATGGCCGACTGCTTCCCGTACCGGATCACCACCCGCAGAGGGGACCTGACGCTGATCTGGCGGCCCGGAGAGGGCGATGCCCCCGATGAGCTCGCCGTCGACGACCTCGGAAGACTCGTCCACCTTGGCCCGTCAGGCCTTCGAATGCCGCCTGCCGGCCTGTGGCACACGGCCACCGGCTGATCTTCGTTTGTCGACACAACTCACGATGATCAACGGTGGCCGTCTTCATCTGAGGGCCGGCCTTACCCGGCACGATCAAGGCCGGCTTCAGCGCGCGCGTCGGGACTTCCACGGGAAGGCGTCTGCGGTCCGCCTGGCCAACGAGCCGGTCTGCCAGGATTCCGTGATGTCGGTCCAGTTGTGGAACGGCTGACGGACTGACTCAGACAGTCACCTCGGCCGACCGCGCCCGAATTTGCTGGAGGGTCTCGTCGGCGCTTCTCTGCCCGGCCCAGCCCTCGGTGAGGGCGGCGCCGGCGGTGCGGCATTCGCCGTGGAACGTGGCGTATCCGCCGCCGCCCGGCAGCATGAAGTGCGCCTTGAACGCGCTTCGCTCCAAGTTGGTGGTCCCGTGGAACTGAGCGCCCATGAAGTCCGCACGCGCGAACCGGCAGTCACTGAGGTCGAAGTCGATCAGAGTGGCGGCGGAAAGGCTGAGATCGACTCCGTCCCAGAACCGTTCGCGCGGCGGGGAATCCGGCGCCGCCCCGGGGTCGTGAGGGCGGAGGTGGTCGGTGAGGATCTGCTGCGCGGTCCGCCGCAGCCTCAGTTCGGCCACCTGCTCCGCGGTGAGCGCGGCTTCATCGCCGGCCTCGAACGCCAGCGGCGCCCTCAGGAATCCGCAGACCGCGTCGACGATTCCGGCCCGCTGGTCGGCGCGGGCCTGGCCGAGCGCGTCGAGCACGTGCAGTCCGGACAGCCGCACCGCCGGGTCGGCGTCGGCGAGCTGGTGGGCGTAGGGCGCCACGGACTCGTCCGTCACCAGCCGGCCCGGCCCGTTGTCCTCGGGACGCAGCACCCAGCCGAAGGGCCATTGCTGAGGGCTGAACGACTCTTCCGCGTCGTCGACTTCCGAAGCGTCGTCTTGGTCGGCGACAGTGTCCGCGGTCGCGCCGGTGAGGTCCACACTCGGCTGGTCGAGATGGACCTGATCGCCGAACCAGGCGTCGCCGAACTCCGCATCCGCCCCGAACCGTGCCTTCCAGAACCAGGCCGGACCGTGGAATCGCGCGCCGTGAAAGGACACCCGATCCCGGAAGCAGGTGCCGTCGCTGCCCTCGTACCAGGTCTGGTAGTCCTCTTGAAGCACGGCGCTCGGCCAGCCGGGATCGGCCTCGTTCGGCTCGCGCCAGGGGATCTGCACGCCGAACGGATCCGGCTTGCCAGAGGGCAGATCGCCGTCCTCGTCGAACTCTTCGAATCGGGGGTCGTCCTCCTGGACGGACTCCTCACCACGGCCGAACCAGGCCAGATGGTCGAACCGGGCGCCGGCGAAGCCGGCCGGGGAGTGGAACCGCGCCAGCCCGAAGTGGGCGTCTGCGCCGAACCTGACGTCGGCGAACGACGCCTCGCCTTCGAACACGGCCCGCGCGAAGATCGCGTCGTCGCGGAAGTGAGCGCCGTCGAAGACGCAGCGGCCGCGGAAGTGGGCGTCCGCGAAGACCGTCGGACCGAAGGAGCAGCCGCTGAAGTCGACGTCCGGCAGTACGGCGCCCTCCAGAGCGAAGGCGAGGTGGTCTCCGCCCCGCGCCAGCGCGACAAGAAGCGCGACAGCACTGTCGGCAGCTTCCACAACCGCGCCGCGCAGGTAACGGCACACGGCGTCGGCGGCAGGCTGGCGTAGCGCGGGATGTGCCCGGGCGAGTACCTCAAGCTCCTGCAAGCCGGCGTGGTGCGCGTCGGCGCCCGGTCCCGCCAAGCAGTCGGCTATCCGCTGGAACTCCCCGGAGGCGTCCGGGTCCGTCGGTGATCCCATGCCGCCAGACCCTAGCGCAGCACCGCGTTGATCCTTCGGGGGTTCACGTGGCTTCGAGCGGGGAGCCGTCGTAGGTCCAGCGGTGGGGCTTGGCGCCGAATTCGCCGGCGCGGACGGCGGTGACGAAGGCCTGCCAGGCGGGGGTGGGGAAGAGGAGGACCGGGCCGTCGGGGTCTTTGGAGTCGCGCACGGGCTGCACGTGGGTGAAGCCGTCGGCGACTTCGATGCACTGACCGCCGCCAGCGCTGTAGGTGCTCTTTCGCCAGGTGGTGTCCATCGCGGTGCCTCCTGTGGGCGGAGTAGGAAGTCGATGGTTATGACTTCCCACTCTGGTGTCAGGTAGGCCTAGTCGGAGCCGAGTTCGCCTGCGCGGACGGCGCTGACGAAGGACTGCCAGACGGCGGAGGAAAAGAGAAGGACCGGGCCGTCGGGGTCTTTGGAGTCGCGCACGGGCTGCACATCGGTGAAGCCATCGGCGACCTCGACGCACGCGCCGCCGGATCCAGTGCTGTACGAACTCTTTCGCCAGGAAGCGTCGGTCAAGCTGACATCCACTCCAGGTTCCTCCTTGTCGCGCGGATGAAGGCCAGTGTTTCAGCCTGGCCAAGGGCCTCGACCGCAAGCCGATCGTAGCTCCTGGTCAAGGCCGCAACCGACTTGATATCCCGGTCGAGGTAGCCGCGCTGCTCGATCTCGCCATAAGCGATCACTTTTCGGTTCGGCATGGTCAGGAGATGCGTCATCAGCGAGAGCGGCCGGTTTTCGCCCAGGGAGAACGGGGCCACCTGGATGACTACGTCGGGGCGAGTGGCCAGCTGCTCGAGGTGAAGCAACTGTTCGACCATGACGTCACGTCCGCCGACGAACCGCCTGAGGCAGCTCTCGTCCAGCACCACGTGTACGAGTGGAGGAGGAGTCCGTTCCAGGACCTGCTGTCGGGAAAGCCTGAACTCGATGCGTTCCTGGGCCAGTTGCGGGGACACATTGCCTTGCCTGGCATAACCCATCAGAAGCGCGGTTGCGTACGCCCGGGTCTGCAGGAGCCCGGTGACGAAATCGTTCTCGAAGATCCTGATCTGCTCCGCGAGGGCCTCGTAGCCGGCGTACTCCGGGAAGCCCTCCAGGATCGCGGCGTTCTTCAGCTGATACCACATCAGCACGAGGGTGCCGCCAGTGTCGAGCTCTTTGTCGGCGAGCTCGGCGAGCTTGCGGGTCGGAGGCCGGTGCGCAAGTTCGACGTAGGAGAGGTGCGACGGCGAGCACTCGAGGAGCGGAGCCAGCTGCCACTGGAGGAGGCCTTTGGCCTCTCGTGAGTTGCGGAGTTGGATTCCGAAGGGCGCCCAGGGGCTGGACTCCGGGTCGATCTTCTTCTTGTTCATGGCAGTCCTCAACTTCCGGCGCCCCAGGTGCAAGTAGGCAGGTCACTTCCAACGCTAGACGACACCGGGCCATCATGTGCACAGAACGTGAAACGCTGATTGCGGAAGGTTATTCCCATGGCCGATGCCCAAGTTCCCCGCCACCACGGCTACGGCGTGCGCTGGGACGCCGGGGCCCGCCTCTACCGGGTCCGCAACGAGGTCACCCGGGAGTGGTTGCGCCAACCGGACGGTGAGCTCAGCGGGTTCAGGTCCTTCTCCGACGCCTGGGGCACGTGGCGCGTCTTCGAGGTCCACAAGCGGCCGGGGGAGTGAGCGCCGGACGCATGACGGCTGAACTCCTCGTCCGCCTCCTGTGGTTGGCGGGCTTCTCCCTCGTACTCCTCGCCGCCCTCAGAAGGTGAACCGCCCGATGCGCGACCCCCGTCTGCTCGCCAAGCCGCCGGTGTGCCGGCTCGGCTGCCTCGTCCTCGTGCGCAACCCGCGTGGTGACGTCCTGCTCGTCGATCCGGACTACATGGACGGGCTGATCCTGCCCGGCGGCGCCGCGAAGCCGAACGAGCCCCCGCACCTCGCCGCTGCCCGCAACCTGCGCGCCGAGACCGGCCTCAACCTCCGTCTCGCCGCCGTCCTCGCGGTCGACTTCACCCCCGCCGACCGTTACCTGGAGCGCCTCAACCTGGTCTTCGACGGCGGCACGGTGCGCGATGACACCCACCTGACCGTCCCGCCCCGGCACCGCAGCGGACTGTTCGGCGCCCGCTTCGTCCCCGTCCGCCAACTCCACGACGTCATGGCGCCCTCCCAAGCCGCCCGTGCCACCGAGGCGTTGGCGGGCCGGGCGCTGCCCGTCCTCCTCCACGGACAGCGCGCGACCTGAGGACCGCCGCCCTGGTTCACCGCGCGCCGGCGGCCTCCAGGATCGCGGACAGCCGCGACAGGCATTCGCCGGCGAAGCCGGGATAGGTGTCCCAGTAGTACGACAGCCCGCCGACTGCGACGCCGACCGCCCACGCCCGGGCCCGTAGCCACGTCACGTCGTCGAGGCCGAGGGCGTCCCAGTACGCCTGGCGGGCCGGGGACGGAAGGTCCCACACCGTGGCGTGCTCGGCGTCGGGAAAGCCGACCGACAGGCATCCGAAGTCGATGACCGCGTGCAGCCTGCCCTGCCGGACGAGCAGGTTGGAGGGTTTCAGGTCGCCGTGCAGCCACACCTGGCGGCCGGACGCCCCGGGCAGGGCGAACGCGCTTCGCCACAGGTGCAGCAGGTGCTCGATGTCGAGGTCCAGGCCCGGGATTGTCCGGCACTTCTCGAAGCATGCGGTGATCGACTCGTCGCTGTCGCGCAGGTCGCCTCCGCGGTACCAGCTGAGCGCGCCGTGGCGGACGGCCCCCATGAGCGGGGCGCCGTGCAGGTCCTTGACGACCGCCGCCAGGTCGGCCCCGAAGGCGGGCCAGTCGGTGACCGACCCCGGGCCGGGCTCCTCGCCGTCGATCCAGCGGTACACCGACCAGGCGAGCGGGAACACGGCACTCGCCGTCCCGGCGTGCACCGGCTCCGGGACGCGGCACGGCAGGTGCGGCGCCAGCCGCGGCAGCCACGTCTGCTCCTTCCGCACGGACTCCGCGCTCTGCGCGGTGCGCGGCAGCCGCACGAGCAGGTCGTCGCCGAGCCGGTACATCGTGTTGTCCGTGCCCGCGCCGGCCGGCGAGACGGACAGGCCGGCCCAGTGCGGCCGCTGCTCCCGGAGCAGGGAGCGGACGACGGCCTGGTCGGCGAAGATCTCGTTCTCGTGAAGGGCCACGGTGCGAGCCTTCATGCCGGGCCCCGCCGCCGCCAGTGGTTTTCCCGAGACCGCTGCTGTTCGGGTCCCTTCGAAGACCACTGCGGCGGCTCGGCGGTGTGGTGGACGAACGATCCGACCGGCGAAGCGTGCTGCGGTCGGATCGTCGGCGTGCAGGGGTTTCGGCCGAACCATCTCCTGGACGCGCGTTCGGGTCAGCTCGGCCGGTCGTTGCCCCGGTACAGGTGGGCGCCGGCGACGATGACCTGCCGGTCGGGGTCGGGGAGGGCGTCGAGCTCGTCAGCGGCCCGGTAGCCGAGGACCACGCTGGTGCGAGTGGATCCGTCGCTGTTCGCGCCGACGGTGTGGAAGACGGTCCCGTCGAAGAGCAGGACGCCGCCGGCCGGGACCGGCACCGGGACGGCTTGGTCGGCGAGGCCGGAGAGTTCGGGGTGCTCGTCCATCCAGGTGCCGCCGCCGTCGGGCTGTGGGACGCCCACGTAGGGGGCACGGTGGGAGCCGGGGACGATCCAGGTGCAGCCGGTCTCCACGGTGGCGTCCTCGAAGTACACGACGGCGGTGAGCAGGCCGCGGGTGGGCTGGAGGATGTCTCGGTGCAGCCGGGGCTCCTGGGCGTCGGGTGCGTTGAGGGAGCCCTGGTCGTGCTGGTAGAGCCGGTACACCTTGGCCTGGCCGGTAGGCAGGTGGGCGGCGCAAGCCCGGACCAGCTCGGCCACCTCGCCGAGGAGGCCATCGGGCAGGCCGGCGTAGGGCAGGCGAAGGTATCCGAGGTCGCGGAAGTGGCGGGCCTGCTGCTCGGTCAGCGTGGACGGGGTGGTGGTGAGCATGGCGGTTGATCCCTTTTCAGGTGATGCGGCCGAACGTGGCCAGACGGTCGGGGGTGCCGAGGTCGGGGGCCGGGGTGTGGATGTCGTAGGCGCCGACCGGGTGGCCCTGGCTGATCGCCCAGGGCATGAACTGGCGGTACAGGTCGGCCTCGCCGGGGTGGGCCAGCCGTCGGGAGTACTCGTCGAACAGCGCCCGGAACGGGGTGGGGGTGAGGATGACCGCGCCGGTGCTGGTGGCCTGCCGCAGGCCCTGGCGGTTGTCGGAGGGCAGGGTGGCGTCGGTGCCTTCGAGGGCGTGGACGACGAAGGCGCCGTCGGGGTCGAGGAAGAGCCGGCCCGCGTTCTGCGCGCCCTGGCCGGGGGTGCTGGTGACGGTCCAAGTCACCGCAGCCGGACGGGATCGGTGGGCGGCGACGGCGGAGGGCAGCAGGGTGAACGGGAAGAGGGTGTCGGCGGGCAGTACCACTGCCACCGGGACGTCGGCCAGGTGGTGCAGGGCCGCGTAGGCGGCGCCGGCGGTGCCGAGCGGGTGGTCCTCGCGGTGGAAGGTCAGCTCTACCTGACGCGCCGAGCAGGTGAGCGCGTAGGTCTCGACGGCTTCGGCGCCGGTGGCCGGGTCGGTGCTGGTGAGCAGTGCGATGCGCCGGAACCCGATGGCCGTCAGCTGGGCGAGGGCGTGGCCGAGCATCGGGGTGCGGCCCGTCGGGGTGTCGATCGGCACCAGGACCTTCGGTGTGGCCTGCAGCTCGGGGTCGGCGGCGGCACGCAGCCGGCTCCCCCTGCCGCCGGCCAGCACCAGGGCGACGGTGCGGGCGGGTAGGGAGACAAGGGCGCTGGTGTAGTAGCGGGCGATGGTGCTGGTGGTGTCGGTTGTGTTCCGTTCGGTCACGGGGTCCTCCCGGGGTGGCGGGTGGGCGCTGGGATGCCGGCCCGCCCGTATGCCCCGGGTCAGAGGAGCCCGAGGCGGTCCAGGGCGAGGTAGGCGGCGGCGGTGTCGGTCATCTGGCCCCTGCGCAGCACGGTGGAGCGGAACTCGGGCAGGGGCAGGGTGACCACGTCGATGAACTCGGTGCGCTCCGGGGTCGGCTCGGCGACCTTGGCGCAGCCGGTGGCGTAGAAGGCGATGCGCAGGGCGGTTGAGTAGGCGTCGTGCCAGTACGGTCCGGCCGCGTGGACCTCGCCCTGGTAGCCGGTCTCCTCCAGCAGTTCGCGGGCGACGGCCTCGGCTGCCTCTTCTCCAGGTTCGATGAAGCCACCGGGTAGTTCGTACAGCACGCGGTCGGGGCCGGGCCGGTACTGGCGGGCGAGGATGACGTGCTGGTCGGGAGTGAGGGCGAGCACGGCGCCGGCTGGGCGCTCGCGTTTGAGGTAGAACTCCTCCTTCCGTCCGTCGGGCAGCTCGAAGTCGACGCGTTCCACGGACCGGCCGAACTTGCTGAACATGGTGGTTCGTTCGATCTCGCGCCATGACGCGCCGGGGTAGGTCATGGCTGGACTGTACGGCTCTGGCCTGACTCCGGGCGCTCGTTGTGCCGCCAGATCCTGGTAGCGGAGGGGGCATGTCCAGGAAACCACCTGATCGGGTGATGGCGGCAGGGCAGATCGGTAGGCAATCCATGTGGCGCTCGGTACGTTGAATCCCCTCCTTGAAGCGGGAGTTGGTGGTGTGTGCGATGGTGAACGCGCTGTTCAGGAGTGCGCGGCTTGCCCTGGTATTGACGCAGCGACAGGTCGCCGAGCAGGTGCGAACCCTGGTCGAGGCGGCGACCGAGCGGGAATCGTCGTTTGACGCCGGCTACGTCTCACGCATAGAACGTGGCCTCATCACGTGGCCGCACGAGCACTACCGGCAGGCCCTGTGCCTGGTCCTGAGGGCGGGGACGGCGGCCGAGCTGGGTCTGGTCGCCAAGCAGGTCCACCACGAACATCCCGATGAGGTGAGTGACTCGAACCGCCGAGACGTCCTCGCCGTCGCGCTGGCAGCCCTGTTGCCGCCCGCCCGGCCGCTCTCCCGCCTGCGCAAGGGCGATGTCACCGCGATCGCCGAGCGCACCAGCGCGTTGGAGCACTGGGACCGAGCCTGCGGCGGACAAGCCGTTCGCGACTTCGCGCTGCGCGAGCTGCACGCCGCCATCGACCTCACCACGGCGTCCACCACCCCCGCCGTGCGAGGCGCACTGCTCGGCGCGGTCACCCGCCTGGCCAACCTGACCGCCTGGTCCAGCTTCGATGCCGGCCGGTACGGCGAGGCCCGCCCGCTGTTCCAACTCGGCCTGGCCGCCGGCCGCGAGCACGGAGACACCGGATTGCTGTGCCACCTGGCCACCAACGCCGCCCGCCAGGAGATCCACCTTCGCCGCCCCGACCAGGCCCTACTGCTGGCGGGGCAGGCGGGCGGGCGTCTGCCCGCCGCGGCGCGGGCGATGCTCGCCGCCGTCACCGCCCAGGCCCACGCCCTGACCGGTGACGAGCGGCAGACGGCCCGGCACCTGCTGGCCGCCGAGCGCACCTACGAGCGCGTCAGGGACCTTGCGGCGGGACCTGTCTGGACGCAGACCATCACCGTGGCCAAGGTTGGCAGCGACACCGGCTTCGCCCTCTACCTGCTGTCCACCGCCACCGGCCGCCTACATCCCCGGGTCGTCGCCGACTTGCGCCGGGCCACCGAGGGCGACACCGTCCAGGCCCGGGTGCGGGCGATGGCCACCGCGCGGTTGGCCACCGTGCTCTACCGGCAGGGCGAGCGCACCGAAGCCGGCCATCACGCCGCCCAGGCCTCTGCGCTCGCTGCCGCCGTCGGCTCCGCCCGCCTGGCCTGCGCCCTCAACGACATGCGCAATGCGTCTTCGCTGGAGGCCAGTTGACGCCTCACCGATCCGGCGGCCCGTTCCCGGCGCGGTCCCTCCTCGGCGAGATGGCCGCAGAGCAGGCCGCCGTTTGTCGCCGGCGAAATGGCGACATGCGCAACAGCGAAAAAGGGGGTGCGCGCGGAGCCGGGCGCCCGCCCCGCGACGCGCGCGGGGGGGGCCCCGGTCAGGGGGGGGTGAGGCGGGGGGGGGGTCGGTGTT
>NZ_JBHXML010000094.1:10806-33076 GCF_042720345.1 Kitasatospora sp. NPDC058478
GGCCCCCCCCCGCCGCCCGCCGTTGCCCGGCGCCAACTCGCCCAACCGCCCAATCCTCAATAGGGGGGGCCCGGCGGCGCGGGCCCCCCCCCCGCCCCCCCGCGCAGGGGGGCCGCGGCTCAGGCGGCGGTCAGGCGGGCGGTCCTGCGGTGTTCCGTCATGCCGGAGACCAGCTGGTCGCGGATGCGGGCGGGGACCTGGGGGGCGAAGCGGGCCAGGTAGTGGGCCAGGTGGGCCTCGTCGTCGACGAGGAAGGGCAGGTCGAAGACGAGGAGCTTGCGCACCGCCAGCAGCGGCACGGGCGCGCGCAGCGGCCTGAAGGAGCCGTTCCACAGGCCCCCCTCCTCGCAGACGGGGTGGAACTGGCCGATCATCAGGCCCTGTTCGACGAACTCGTCCTTGGCCTTGCGCTGCGCCTCGTCCAGCGCGGTGGAGTCGGCCCGGTCCAGGCCCGGCAGCACCAGCAGGACGGTCAGCAGCTCCCGGTCCGACTCCTCCGTCAGGTCGGCCAGCAGCCGGTCGTACCAGGCGCGCAGCTCGCCGACGAGCGCGGGCAGGTCGCCGCCCGCGCCGGTGCCGGCGACGGCGATGTGGAACAGGCCGCGGCGCAGCGAGGGCTGGGTGTAGGGGCAGACGGGGCCGCTGCGCCCGAGGTCGGGGTGGGCGGTGGTGAGGAAGCGCCGGCTCCAGGCGAGGATCTCGGCGGCCTCGGGGTGGTGGTCGGCGGCGCCGGCGTCGATCTGCTCGGCGGAGTAGACGCGCAGTGCGGTGTCGACGCGCAGTGCGGTGTCGCTGTGCAGCGCGGTGTCGATGTCGAGGGTGTGGGTGGTCATCGGGGGCCCCGCCACACGGGGGTCAGGCGGGGGCCGCCGGCGGGCAGGGCGATGGCCTCGCCGAAGCGGGTGAAGCCGCCGGCGCCGCAGACCCGGGCGCCGCCGGGGGAGCTGGTCTCGGCGTAGGCGGCCTGGCCGTCGTGGTCGACGCGGGCCAGGAAGGCGCGCAGGAGGGCGGTGCCGGTGCCGGTGCGGCGGGCGTCGGGGTGGGCGCCGACGAACGCCAGGTAGTGGTGGGGGCGGTGGCGCGGGTGGCGGCGGGCCTGGAGACGGGTGATGGCGGCCAGGCGGCGGGCGGATTCGGGGTGGGCGTCGGCGTCGACGGCCGCGTCCAGGGCGCGGGCGGCCGCCTGGTCCTGCTCCCCGGGGTGTTCCCACACGCCGGGGGGCAGGAAGAGCAGCGCGCCGACGGGGGCGTGGTCGTCGGGGTGCTGGGCGGTCAGGGCGCCCTGGTGGGCCAGGCACTGGTCGACGTGGACGCGGAAGAAGGCGGGCAGGATGCGGGCGCGGTGGGCGTCGTCGGGGAAGGCCCAGCGGGTGAGCGGGTCGTCGTGGAAGGCGGCGGCGAGCACCCGGGCGAGGGCGGGGGCCTCCTCGGGCCGGGCGGGGCGGACCGCGGGGGCCGCGAGGGCGGCGCCCGGCGGGACGGTGGCGGTGGTCAACGGACACTCCTCGGCAGACAGGGGGCGGGCGGCGGGGCGGTCGTACGGGGGTGCAGTCGTACGGGGGGCCTCAGGGCCGGGCGGTGGCGAGCGAGGTCAGGCGCGCGTGCAGGGCGGGCAGGTGGTCCTCCGCCTCGGGCTTGATCAGGACGCTGCGCAGCACCGAGGCCCCCTCGGCGTCCGCCGCCGCTGCCGGGTGGCGGCGGGTGAAGTCGGCGGCGTCCACCCGCAGCAGGCTCAGGTAGAGCGGGTCCTGCTCGTCGGCCATGCCCTGGCGCAGCACGTGCCGGCTGGCGGCGTCGACGGCGGACATCGGCGTCCCGCCGGGGGTGGGGTGGTAGGTGACGATGTCCAGTTGCGGGCGCTGGTGGAGGGTCAGGTGCGGGCTGTCCTCGATCAGGTCCGCCCAGGCCAGGGCCGCGCGCCGCCCGCCGGCCAGGACGGCGCCCAGGCCCTGGGGGGTGAGCGGCAGCAGTTGCAGGGTCAGCCACAGGGCGGCGGCCGCGGCGCCGGCGCGCGAGCATTCCAGGCTGATCTCGCCCAGGTGCAGTTCGGCGTCGGTGAAGTAGGTGTAGGGGGAGTCGTGGGCGAAGTGGCGGCCGATGTCGGGGTCGGCGAACAGCACCGCGCCGCAGCCGTAGGGCTGCAGGCCGTGCTTGTGCGGGTCGACGGTGACGGAGTCGCAGCCGGCGATGGCCCGCCACGGCGCCGGGTCCAGGTGCAGGGCGGCGGCCTGGGTGTCGTCGGTGGCCAGCAGGGCGAAGAACCCGCCGTAGGCGGCGTCCACGTGCACCCGCACCCCGTGGCGGCGGGCCAGTGCCAGCACCTCGTGCACCGGGTCGACGGCGCCGAGCCCGGTGGTGCCGGCGGTGACGACCACCGTGCCGACGCGGCCGGTGGCGAGCAGGTCGGCCAGCGCGTCGACGTCCATGCGCCCGTCCGCGTCGGCGGCCACCGCGTGGCCCTCGACGCCCAGGACGTGGCACATGCGGCTGTGCGTGTAGTGGGACTGCGCGCTGTAGGCGACGCCGCGCCCGGGGTGGCTCTGGCGGGCCACGTACAGGGCTTCCAGGTTGGCGATGGTACCGCTGCTGGTGAGGTGGCCGACGTGGCGGGGCAGGCCGAACATGGCGGCGAGCTGGGCGACGCACTCGCGTTCCATGTCGTTGGTGGCGGGCCCGCCCTCGTAGGCGTGGTTGTTGGGGTTGAAGCGCATCGCCGTCAGGTAGCCGACGACGGCGGCCGGGTGCGGCGGCTTGACCATCTGCCCGGCGTAACGGGGGTGGAAGAACGGATAGTTGTGCTCCAGGCGCTTGGCGAAGCGCTCGAACGCGGCGGCGAAGTCCGCGTCGTCCACCTGGTGCGAGGGGTGCGGGCTGTACGGCCCGAACCGCTCTCCCCACTGCTCGGCGACCTCGGCCGCCCTCGGCAGCCAGTACCGCAGGTCCACGCTCCGGCCCTTCCCTTCGAGGGATCCTCCAGTGTTCTGCGAGCCACGGTGACCGCCCGCCGCAAGCGGCCCGCAACACCCGCAGCTCACCGCGCGCCCCGCCCGCAACCCGCCCCGCGCGCTCCACCGGGCCTCAGCCGGACCCCAACCGGGCGCAAGGATCCGCTGCTGCAATCACCCCCGGAACCCGCCCCCGCCCCACCCGCCGGGGCCGCACGGGCACACCGCCACACCGGGCCGGCAGCAGGAGGACGCGCGATGGTGACCAGACGCAGGATGATCGGCGCCGCCCTGGCGACCGGGGGAGGGGTCCTGCTCATGCGCACCACCCTGCGCCCGGCCGCCTCCGTGGAGACCGCCGCCGACGCGGCCGCCCACACCCACCCGGGCCCCGACGCCGCCGCCGAGGCCGACCCGGGCCCCGACGCCGGCCCCACCCTGGCACCGAAGTTCACCGCCGCGATGCCCCTGCCCCCGGTGCTCGCCCCCGTCTCCACCGACGGCGCCGCCGACACCTACGCCGTCACCATGCTCAAGTCCTACGCCCGCATCCTGCCCGGGCACCGCACCGACGTCCTCACCTACAACGGCGCCTTCCCCGGCCCCGTCATCCGCGCCCGCTCCGGACGCCCGGTCGTGGTGCGCCAGACCAACCTGCTGGACGACCCCGTCTCCGTCCACCTGCACGGCGCCCGCGTCCCCGTCGCCTCCGACGGCGGCCCCATGAACCTCCTGGACACCGGCGCCACCCGCACCTACACCTACCCCAACGACCAGCCCCACGCGAGCCTGTGGTTCCACGACCACGCCCACCACCTGGAGTCCGAGCACGTCTACCGGGGCCTGGCCGGCACCTACCTGATCACCGACGCCACCGAAGCCGCCCTGCCGCTGCCCGCCGGCCGCTACGACCTGCCCATCGCCCTGCGCGACGCCCGCTTCGACCCCCAGGGCCGCCTCGTCTACCGCATGGACGACCCCCTCAACCGCACCACCATCCTCGCCAACGGCCGCCCCTGGCCCAAGGTCGAGGTCGCCGCCCGCAAGTACCGGCTGCGCCTGCTCAACTCCTCCAACCTGCGCTTCTTCTCCCTGCGCCTGGCCGACGGCGGCCCCCTCACCCAGATCGGCTCCGACGGCGGCCTGCTGGAACGCCCCCACGTCACCGACACCGTCGACCTCTCCCCCGGGGAGCGCGCCGACGTCGTCGTCGACTTCTCCCGCTACCCGGTCGGCTCCAGCATCGTCCTCACCAACTCCATGCCCCCCGGCCCCGCCGAACACGTCGGCCAGGTCCTGCGCTTCGACATCACCCGCGCCGCCGACGACCCCAGCCGCGTCCCCGCCCAGCTGCGCACCCTGCCCGCCCTGGGCGCGGCGGCCCGCGAGCGCACCGTCGTCCTGGAGTACCAGGAGAAGCCCGGCGCCGCCCCGCTGGGGCTGATCGACGGCAAGGTGTACGACCCGGCGCGGGTGGACGCCTCGGTGGCGTTCGGCACCTCGGAGATCTGGACGGTCGTCAACGCCAACAAGGACGTCCCGCACAACTTCCACCTGCACCTGGTGCAGTTCCGGGTGCTGGCGCGCAACGGCGCCGCGCCCGGCCCGGCGGAGTCCGGCCTGAAGGACACCGTGCGCCTGCTGCCGGGGGAGAGCGTGCGCCTGCAGGCCCTCTTCGACTCCTACCGCGGCCGCTACCCCTACCACTGCCACCTGCTGGACCACTCCGCGATGGGCATGATGGCGCAGCTGGAGATCACCTGACCACCTTCTATCTGCCCCCCGCCGGGCCGCCCGCCCCCCGCAGGCGGCCCGGGGGCCCGGCCGTCAGCCGGCGTGGATGCCCTGGCCCGGCGCCAGGATCCCCGCCGGATCCCACCGCCGCTTGGCCCGCTCCACCCGCTCCCACAGACCGCCGTAGTGGCGCCGCCAGTCCGCCCCCGTCATCCCCGGCACCGCCCCGATCAGGTAGCGCTTACCGCCCAGCTCCACCGCCCGGTCGTACAGCCGCCGGTTGCGCTCCAGCATCGCCGCCGTGTCCGCCCCCGGCGCCGGGAACGCCAGCAGGTCGAAGTGCCAGCCCACCGGCTCCTGCGGCAGCACCGCCAGCGGCGCCCCCACCCGCGCCCGCGCGTACGGGTAGAACAGCAGCAGCCCCGCCCCCAGGTCCTCCGCCGTCAGCAGCGCGGTCGCCTCCCGCATGAACACCCCCACCGTCGAGGCGGGCAGGAACAGGCTCAGCCACGGCTTCGGCAGCCCCCAGAACCCGGCCGCCCGCAGGTACCCCGCGAACGCGTCCACCCGGAACGCGTACTCGCGCCAGCTCTGCTCCACCACCGTCGTCTCGCCCGCCACCCCGTGCAGCCCCGCCAGCAGCGCCTCCCGGTCCACCGCCCGCCCGGCGTCCCCGTAGGCCACCAGCTCCGCCGTGTAGCGCCACCGCTGCCCGTCCGCGCTGCGCACCACGTTGCCGACCTGGAGGTCGAAGCGGCCCTGGGCCAGCACCTTCTCCTGGTCCGCGCGGTAGAGGTCCGCGTCGTCGTAGGCCAGGGTGAACACGGTGGCGCGCTCGCGGGCCGGCACCAGGGCGAGCGTGGCCCGCACGATGATCCCCACCTGCCCGCCGCCGGCCAGCACCGCCTCGAACAGCTCCCGGTTGTGCTCGCGCGAGGCCGTCACCAGCTCGCCGGTGCCGGTCACCACGTCCAGCGACCGCACGGTGTCCGCCTGCAGCCCGTGGCGCTGCACCGCCCCGCCGATGCCGCCCACGCTCAGCGTCCCGCCCACCGACAGGTGCAGGTAGTCCGTCAGGCACGGCGGCATCCAGCCCGCCGCCAGCGCCGCGTCCGTCAGCTGCGCCCAGGTGGCGCCCGCCTCCACCACGGCCCGCCCGGGTTCGACGGAGAGGATCCGCGACAGCCCGCGCGCGTCGATCGCGATGCCGCCGCGGGGGTTGGCCTGGCCGTAGCTGGAGTGCGACTCCAGCCCGCTGTCGCCGCCGACCGCCTGGTCGCCGCTCTGCCCGTTGACCGCCACCGGGATGCGGTGGCGGCGGGCGAAGGCCACCACCTTCTGGACGTCGCGCACCGAGGCCGGGCGCAGCACCGCGCGGGGCGAGGCGGTGACCAGGTGCCCGAAGTCGGAGGAGAACCGTTCCACGTCGGCGCCCCGCAGGGCCACCGTGCCGTCCAGGGCGGGCAGTTGATCCACGTTCTCGCCCGGCTCGGCGGCCCAGGCGCGGGCGGCGGTGTTCCAGCCGACGACGGCGGCGCCGGCGCCGGCGATCAGTGCGCGGCGGGACAGACCTGAACTGCTCATATCAGCGTTTCTCCGATCAGTCGTCAAATAGGGATTGTTGTACCGCAACCACCCCGCGACCACCTACCTCCCCGCACGCCCCTCCTGCTCCAGCCCCGCCAGCGCGGCCGCGATGTACTCCGGCATCCGCATCTGGTGGGCCGGGGCGCCGGCGGGGATGTGCGCGCAGGCGGCCCGCGCCTCCTCCAGCAACGCCCGCCGCGCCCCGGGCAGATGGGCCACCCGCGGCGAGTCGGCCGCCGTCCACAGCACGTGGGCGAGCTTGTAGGCGTACACGGGCGGGCTGACCGGGAACAGCGCCCGGTACACCCACAGCCCCTCCGGGGCGTCCAGGACCCACTCGTTGTGGCTCAGCAGCCGCACCCGCGCCTTGAGCACCAGGTCCCTGTGCGCCGTGTCCCTGTGCGCCGCGTCCTTGTGCACCGTCATCCTCGCGTCCCCCTTCGTCCGTTCACCGCCCACGGCCTCCGGCGCCGTACGGCCCGTGCGCAGCACGGCGCGCGCCCCGGCCGCCCTGGGCAGGGGGCCGGCGCGTGGCCGAAGGAGTGGATGCGGACGAGTCTGCGGGCTGCGCCCGCCGCCCGGCAAGGTGTGATCCGGGTGCTCTGCGTCCTACCGAAACCCCCCGCTGAACTGGCACAATGGGGCTCGGTACACGCCGGGATCCCCGGCCGCGAGGCCCCTGTCGTGCGGGGCTAGCCTGGTCGCATGTTCGTACTTGAGCTGACGTACACCGCCCCGCTGGAGCGCATCGACGCCGCCCTGCCGCAGCACGTCGAGTGGCTGCGCGGGCACTACGAGGCCGGCACCTTCCTCGCCTCGGGCCGCAAGGTGCCGCGCGAGGGCGGGGTGATCATCGCGCTGGGCGAGGACCGCGCCGCGGTCGAGGAGCTGACCCGCACCGACCCCTTCGCCCGCGAGGGCCTGGTCGCCTACACGGTGACCGAGTTCCTCGCCACCGCCACCGCCCCCGCCCTGGACGCCTACCGCCAGCAGCTGCCCGCCTGAACCCCGGCCCCTGAATCCCGGCCCCGCCGTGCCCCGCCCCGCCTCGCGGTTCGGGGCACGGTCGCGTTCTGGCTACGATCGGTGGCACGGGGCAAGGACGCGTACGGGAAGTTGGCGGGAGAAGACGGATGGCACACGCACGGGCCGGGCAGTTGGCACAGCCGGATGACCTGGTGGATGTGGCGCGGCTGGTGACGGCGTACTACGCGCTGAACCCGGACCCTCAGGAGGTCGGCCAGCGGGTGGCGTTCGGCACCTCGGGCCACCGCGGGTCCTCGCTGGACGCCGCGTTCAACGAGGACCACATCGCCGCGACCACGCAGGCGATCTGCGAGTACCGGGCCCAACAGGGCATCGCAGGACCGCTGTTCCTGGGCGCCGACACGCACGCGCTCTCGGAGCCGGCGAAGGTGACGGCGGTGGAGGTGCTGGCCGCCAACGGCGTGCAGGTACTGCTGGACGCGGCCGACGGCTACACCCCCACGCCCGCGGTCTCGCACGCGATCCTGGCCCACAACCGGCGCAGCCCCCGGGCGCTGGCGGACGGCATCGTGGTCACCCCCTCGCACAACCCGCCGCGCGACGGCGGCTTCAAGTACAACCCGCCCAGCGGCGGCCCGGCCGGCTCGCAGGCCACCGGCTGGATCCAGGACCGCGCCAACGAGCTGATCCGCGAGGGCCTGCGCGGCGTCAAGCGCGTCCCGTACGCGCGGGCGCTGGCGGCGGCGACCACCGGGCGCCACGACTACCTCGGCACCTACGTCGAGGACCTGCCCGCCGTCCTCGACCTGGACGCGGTGCGCGCGGCCGGGCTGCGCATCGGCGCGGACCCGCTGGGCGGGGCGTCGGTGGCGTACTGGGCGCGCATCGCCGAGACGCACCGCCTGGACCTGACGGTGGTCAACCCGGTCACCGACCCGACCTGGCGGTTCATGACGCTGGACTGGGACGGCAAGATCCGCATGGACTGCTCCTCGCCGTCCGCGATGGCCTCCCTGATCGGGCGCCGAGACGAGTACGCCATCGCCACCGGCAACGACGCGGACGCCGACCGGCACGGCATCGTCACCCCCGACGGCGGCCTGATGAACCCCAACCACTACCTGGCGGTGGCCGTCGACTACCTGTACCGCCACCGCGCGGACTGGCCCGCCGACGCCGCGGTCGGCAAGACGCTGGTGTCCTCCTCGATGCTGGACCGGGTCGCCGCCGACCTCAAGCGCGAACTGGTCGAGGTGCCGGTGGGCTTCAAGTGGTTCGTCGACGGGCTCGCGGAGGGCTCGATCGCCTTCGGCGGCGAGGAGTCGGCCGGCGCCTCGTTCCTGCGCCGCGACGGCGGGGTGTGGACCACCGACAAGGACGGCATCCTGCTGGCCCTGCTGGCCTCCGAGATCACCGCCGTCACCGGCGCCACCCCCAGCGCCTACTGCCGGGAGCTGACCGAGCGCCACGGCGCCCCCGCCTACGCCCGCGTGGACGCCCCGGCCGACCGCGAGCAGAAGGCGCGCCTGGCCCGGCTCTCCCCGCAGCAGGTCACCGCGGGCGAACTGGCCGGCGAGGCGGTGACCGCGGTGCTGGCCGAGGCGCCCGGCAACGGCGCGCCGATCGGCGGCATCAAGGTGTGCACCGACAACGCCTGGTTCGCGGCCCGCCCCTCGGGCACCGAGGACGTCTACAAGATCTACGCCGAGTCCTTCCTCGGCACCGGCCACCTGGCCCGGGTGCAGGAGGAGGCCCGCGCCCTGGTCGGCGAGGTCCTCGGCGCCTGATCCCCGCGCCCGCGGGTGCCCCGGACCGGTTCCCCGGCCCGGGGCACCCGCGTTTTCCGGGCCCCTCGCCCTCACGGCGCTGTCCCGCGCGCCCCGCCGCCCCGCGCGCGCCCCTTCGCCCCGCCGCCCCTTAGCCCTTTCGCCTCGTGCTCAGCCGAACGGGCCCTGCTCGGTGAAGCGCCGCAGCGACCGGGCGAACGCCTCGGCCTCCCCGGGCGGCCAGGAGGCGAGCGCCTCCTCGATGCCGCCGGCCAGGCGCCCGCGCATCACCGCCACGGTGCGCTCGCCCGCGCCGGTCAGGGTCAGCAGGGTGGCGCGCTGGTCGTGCGGGTCGGCCTCGCGGCGCAGCAGCCCGGCCTCCTCCAGGCGGGTGGCCCGGCGGCTGACCCCGGAGCGGTCCAGGCCGATCTCGGCGGCCAGGTCGGCGGCGCTGCGCGCCCCGGTGCGGGCCAGGCCGGAGAGCACGGGGTAGGTGACCTCGTCCACCGCCTCGCCCAGGCCCTCGGTCAGGCGCCGGTAGAGCGCGGCGCGGGCGGGGCGGCGCAGCAGGACGGCCAGGGCCTGGGCGACGGCGTCCCCGAGGCCGGGGGCGGCCTCCGGGTCGGTCTTGGTCTCGGGGTCGGGGATTTCGGGGGAGTGGTCCACCCCCCGATCATAGCGTGCGCGGCGCACGCGTTCCTGGGGTACGCTCATCCCATGAAGCGTGCGCCACGCACGCATTGTCGGATTCCGAGAAGGGAACCCCCATGCCCGCCACCGCCCCCCGCACCACCATCGCCGCCGCCCTCGACGACCTGCTCTTCACCCCCGGCCTCGACCTGGAGACCGCCGTCGAGCGCCACTTCACCCCCGACTACCGCCAGCGCACCGACGGCCGCTGGGACGACCGCGCCGCCTTCACCGACCACATCCGCCACCTGCGCGCCGTGGTCGCCTCCGGCCGCGTCCAGGTCCACGAGGAACTCCACGACGGCGACCGCACCGCCACCCGGCACACCGTCGACGTCCTCAAGACCGACGGCACCCGCGTCTCCATGGAGGTCTACCTCTTCGGCCGGTACGCCCCCTGCGGACGCCTGCGCCGCATCGAGGAGACCACCCTGCTGCTCGCCGGAGCCGAGGCCGACCGCAACCTCGGCTCCGCCCGCTGAGACCCCGGTCTGTTCGACGATCAGGACCGCGACGGTGCCGGCGCCGGCACCGTCGCCACCTCCTCCTCCGCCGCCCCCGCCGCACCCGCCCGCGCGTCCCGCGTGGTCGCCGCCGCCGTCACCGCCGCCACCAGCGCCAGCCCCGCCGCCGCGAACGGGAACCACCGCCCGCCCAGCACCGCGATCGCCGCACTGCCCGCCACACCCCCGGCCGCCGTCCCCAGGTACAGCGCACTGCTGTTCAGCGAGATCAGCAGCGGCGCGTTCCCCGGATCGATCGACGCCAGCCGGTGCGGCAGCGCCACCGACACCGCCCACCCCGCCAGCGGCACCACCGCCGCGTACACCAGCGCCCCCGGCATGCTGCGCCCCAGCCACGGCAGCGCGGCGAACGCGCCCGCCGCCACCGTCGAGCCGGTCAGCAGCACCCGCCGCACCCCGACCCGGTCCACCAGGCGCCCGCCCAGCCAGCTGCCCGCCACCGACATCACGCCCGCCGTCAGCAGCACCAGGCTCAGCCGGTCCGCGTCGCCCCCGGTCGCCCCCGAGACGGCGGTGGCCAGGTAGATGTAGACGCACTGGAAGGCCAGGAAGAACGCCAGCGTGGTGGCCGCCGCCCCCAGCACCCGTCGCTGCCCCAGCGGGGCCAGGCGCGCCCGCAGCCCCGGCGCCGCCACCGGCGCCGGCAGGTCGCGCAGCAGCAGCGCCAGCCCCGCCAGCGCCGCCACGCCCAGCGCGGTGACCAGCCACATCGTCATCCGCCAGTCGCCGCGCCCCACCCAGGTGCCCAGCGGCACGCCCAGCGCGGTGGCCACCGTCATCCCGCCCAGCACGGTGGCCAGCGCCCGTCCGCGCCGCTCGGGGGCGACCAGGGTGGTGGCCACCGCGTTGGCGGTCGGCGTGTACAGCGCGGCCCCGGCGGCCGCCAGGACCCGGGTGGCCAGCAGCAGGCCGTAGCTGGGGGCGAGCGCGCTGAGCGCGTTGGCCGCGCTGAACACCGCGAGCGCGGTCAGCAGCAGCCGCCGGCGCGGCCAGCGGGCGGTGAGCGCGGCCAGCGCCGGGGCCAGCAGCGCGTAGCCGAGCGCGAAGACGGTGACCAGCTGGCCCGCGGCCGGCACGGACACCCCCAGGTCGGCGGCGATCGGGCCGAGGATGCCGGCGACGACCATCGAGTCGGTGCCCATGGCGAAGGTGCCGAGGGCGAGCAGGAGCAGGCGTACGGGCATGGAAAAGCCCCCCGATTGTTTGACGATAGGGCAACAGTTTGACGCTCGTCAAACACTAGGGGATTGGTGGATGATCTGAACTCTTGGGCGCAGATCGCCTGCTTTGCCTGGGGGTTGGCCCATCCTTGGCGCGAAGCTGCGCGGGTCGCTGCGTTGTCGGTGGCGTGCACTACGTTGATCACAGTGGTTGGAAGGGTGGTGTTCCCGTGCTGTCCGGCCGCAGGTATCGGCTTGAACTCACCTCAGATCAGGCGGTGTTGTGTGAGACGTTCGGCAACATCTGCCGGTCGGTGTGGAACATCGCTCTGGAGCAGCGCCGGGAGTATCGGCGGCGCGAGGCGTGGATGAACTACGTGCCGCAGGCCGCTGAGCTTGCGGAGGCGAAGCGGGAGTTTCCGTGGCTGGCGGTCGCGCCGTCGCATGTGTTGCAGCAGACACTTCGGGATCTGGACCGGGCGTGCCGGGAGCACGGGACGTTCGGGGTGCGGTGGCGCTCGGTGCGGCGCTGGTCGCCGTCGTTCCGCTTCCCGGCCGGGAACCTGATCACGGTGGAGCGGATGGGCCGCAGGTGGGGCCGCGCCAGACTGCCCAAGCTCGGGTGGGTGCGGTTTCGCTGGTCGCGTCCGCTGGGTGGCGGGATCCGGTCGGCGACGGTCACCCGGCAGGGGCGGCACTGGTTCGTCTCGTTCCTGGTTGAGGACGGCAAAGCAACACCCGAGGCGCACGTGATGCCGTCCACGGCGGTCGGGATCGACCGCGGCGTGAAGATCGCCGCCACCACCAGCGACGGCACGTTCCACGACCGGCGGTTCGCCACGGCGGGCGAGACAGCGAGGCTGCGCCGGCTGCGGCAGAAGCAGGCCTGGCAGAAGAAGGGCAGTACTCGCCGCGAGCAGACGATCGCGGCGATCAACCGGATCACCGGCCGGGTCCGAAACCGCCGCGCGGACTTCTGTGCCTGGACGGCGAACCGGATCACCGGCCAGGCCGCGCTGGTCGTCCTCGAAGACCTCCGGATCAAGAACATGTCCGCTTCGGCGGCCGGGACCGTCGAACACCCCGGGCGCAATGTCCGGGCCAAGGCCGGGCTCAACCGGGCCATCCTGGACAAGGGATGGAACATGCTGGAACTGGCCCTTCGCAACGCCGCCCGGTACACCGGGACGGACGTCGTACTGGTCGACCCCGCGTACACCTCCCAGACGTGCAACGTGTGCAGGCGCGTGGACCCGAAGAACCGCAAGAGCCAAGCGGTCTTCGAGTGCACCGCTTGCGGACACACCGACCACGCCGACGTGAACGCGGCGAAGAACATCAAGGCCGCCGGGCAGGCGGTCTCAGGGCGTGGAGACCTCGGGGTTACCCGGTCGGTGAAGCGCCAACCACCGGCCGACCGCACCCACGCGGGGCGAAGCCCCCGCGCGGCACGCGCGGCCGGAGTCCCCGTCCTTCAGGGCGGGGAGGAAGCCAATGTCAAACCGACGCCGACCCGACGAGGACCACGTGCCATGACCGAAGACGAGCGGCTTCCCCAGCCCACCACCGCCGACATCGACCTCGTCACGGTCCTGCACGCCCTCGGCGACCCCGTCCGGATGACCCTGCTGCTCAGCTACGCCGACGGCGCCGAACACTCCTGCGCCCCCCGCGACCTGGGCCTGGAGCACCTCCACAAGTCGACCGTCTCCCACCACATGCGCGTCCTGCGCGAGGCCGGCGTCACCACCACCCGCGTCGCCGGGCGCAACCGCTTCGTCAGCCTGCGCCGCACCGACCTCGACACCCGCTTCCCCGGCTTGCTCGACGCCCTCCTCACCGGTGCGCCCGCTGCCCCCGCAGCTCCCGCCGCGCCCGCTGGGCCCGCCGTCTCCGGCTGAGGCCTGCGCCCCGGGGCCTATGCCCGCGGTCGTACCCGCCGCCCGGCGCTCCTGCGCCGGCCCGACGCGCCCGCAGGGCCCGACCCGCCACCGTGGGCCCATGACCACCCCGCACACCGTGACCACCCCGTACGCCGCTGCCGCCCCGCACACCGCGGCCGCCCCGCAGTTCGGCCGCCGCAGCGCCCTGGCCGCCCTGGCCGCCACCGCTCTGCTCACCGCCGCGGGCACCGCCCCCGCCCGCGCGGCCACCCGCGCCGCCGCCCCGCCCTCACCCCCGGGCCGGCCCCCGCGCCTGATGCTGCCCGCCCCCACCGGGCCCCACCCCGTCGGCACCACCACCCTGCACCTGGTCGACCCCGCCCGCCCCGACCGCTGGGCCCCCACCCCGCGCCCGCGCGAACTGCGCACCCGCCTCTGGTACCCCGCCGCCCGCGTCGCCGGCCACCCCCGCGCCCCCTGGATGAGCCCCGCCGAGACCGCCCACCTGGAGACCGCCTACTTCCAGGTCCCCGCCGCCGGCCTGGACTGGCCCACCACCCACGCCCACGCCGACGCCCCCGCCGAGACCTCGTGCCGCCACCCCGTCGTCCTCAACTCCCACGGCTCCGGCGGCGACTCCGCCTTCAACACCGCTCTCGCCGAGGAACTCGCCTCCCACGGCCACGTCGTCGCCGCCGTCGACCACACCTTCGACGCCGGCGAGACCGAATTCCCCGGCCACCGCCTGGAAGTACGCGACAAGGCCGCCGTCCAGGCCATGACCGACGCCGACATCGTCGCCTACCGCGCCGCCGACGTCCGCCTCGTCCTCGACCGCCTCACCGACCTCGCCGCCGGCGCCGACCCCGACGCCGACCACCGCCCCCTGCCCGCCGGCCTCGCCCAGGCCCTCGACCCGGACACCGTCGCCATGTTCGGCCACTCCATGGGCGGCGCCACCACCGCCCAGGCCCTCCACGACGACCCCCGCATCCGCGCCGGAGCCGTCCTCGACGGCCCCCTCTTCGGCACCTGCGCCACCGCCGACCAGCCGCGCCCCCTGCTGCTCATGGCCTCCACCTGGGCCAGCCCCGCCCGCGACGCCATGTGGGACACCCTGTGGCCCCACCTGACGGGCTGGCGCCGCCGGCTCACCCTCACCCGCTCCGGCCACCTGTCCTACACCGACCTCCAACTCCTCGTCCCCCAGGGGCAGGACGTGATCGCCTGGCCCGCCGACCAACTGGAGCACTTCCTCGGCACCGGCGACCCGCTGCGCGCCGTCACCGCCCAACGCGCCTACCTCACCGCCTACTTCCAGCTCCACCTGCGCCGCCGCCCCACCACCCTCTTCGACGCCCCCTCCCCGCACTACCCCGAGATCACCCTCGACGCCTGAACCGGCCTGAACCCGCCTGAACCGGCCAGGACCGGCCAGGACCCACCGCCCCCGGGGTGCCGGGGCGGCGGGTCCTGGAGTGGGAAGTCGGCCTGTCCGACTTCTCGCGGCGGCGCCGTGCCGGGGCGTCCGTCGGCAGGAGATCGGCAGGAGGTCAGTAGGAGGCCGGCAGGGGATCAGTAGGGGATCGGGCGGTTCTCGCGGGCCCACAGCTGTTCGGCCTCGCTCTGGGGCGGGGGCGGGGAGATCCCGTCCATCATCCACAGGTCCCGGGGCGTCTCGTCGATGTGGAACTCGCAGTACAGGCCGCGCCCGGTGGTGTGGGGCGCGAGGAGGGCGGCGAGGGCCTCCCGGGTGCGCTTGCGAAGGTCGGGGTCCTCGGTGTGCCGGGCGATGTGCTCGACCACGATCCGCACCGCGTCGTGCGCGGGCTGGTCGCCCACGTGGAAGGAGTCGGCGCCGATCTCGTGGAAGAGCGTCATCACGTAGAACTTCGGCAGTCCGAAGCGGGTGTAGAACCCGGTGATGTCGGCGGCGAGTTGCTGCTTCTGCCCGGGGGTGTAGGTGCCGGGAGGGTGGTAGACGTGCCACAGCGGCATGGGTGTTCTCCTCGGTGTCGGCCGGCGGTGGCCGGCGGGTTTCGGCGGGGTGCGGTTCAGCGGCGGATGGGGATGGTGAGGCCCTCCACCGGGCCGGGAAGCGCGGACTTGAGCGCCCGGGTGAGGTCGTCGACGAGGACTTCGCGATCGCCGCGCTCGACGCCGTCCAGGACGATGCGGGCCACCTCGGCGGCCGGGATCTTGTCGACGGGCAGGGCCGCCACCATCTCGGTGTCCGCGAAGCCCAGGTGCACGCCGACGACCTGGGTGTGCTGGGCGGCGAGTTCCAGGCGCAGGGAGTTGGTCAGGGACCACAGGGCGGCCTTGGAGGCGCCGTAGGCGCCGGCGCCCGCGCCCCAGGACAGCGCGGAGTGGATGTCGACCAGCGCCCCGCCGCCACGGGCCGCCAGCACCGGCGCGAAGGACCGGGCGATGCGCAGCGGGCCCAGGACGTTGGTGTCGAAGGTCTCCTGGACCTGCCGCAGGTCGGCGGTGAGCAGCGCTCCCGGGTACAGGACGCCGGCGTTGTTGAAGACGACGTCGACGTCCTGGACGCGCTCGGCCAGGGCGGCCACCGAGGCGTCGTCGGTGACGTCCAGGGCGAGGACCTCCACCCGTGCGTCCTCGCTGGGCACGGGGGTGCGGGCGGTGGCGTAGACCTTCTTCGCGCCGCGCGCCAGCAGTTCCCCGACGAACGCCCGGCCGAGGCCGCGCAGGCCTCCGGTGACCAGGGCGGTGGAGCCGTCGATCACGGTCATGTGCGTGTTCCTCGCTCTCGGAAGGCGGTGCCCGCAGCCGGGGCACCGCAACGTTTAGATTATTACCATCATCTAAACTGGATGGGGAAGCCCGGATGGGAAAGTAGGACCACCACCACCGCAGGACGAGGAAAGGAACGCAGGCATGCCCCGCGTGTCACGGGCCGAGGCCGAACGCCACCGCCAGGAGGTGATCGACCACACCGCCAGACTGATCCGGGAGCAGGGCTCCGACCAGGTCAGCGTCCCCCAGGCGATGGCCGCCGCAGGCCTGACGCACGGCGGCTTCTACCGGCACTTCGCCTCCAAGGACGACCTCGTCGCCCAAGCCCTCACAGCCGCCTTCACCGAACGCCGCGAAGCCATGGACCGCCTCGCCGACCACCCGCCCATCGGCGACCCCACCCCCGGCACACCCGCCGCCCAACACCCCACCCCCCGCGCCGAGTTCCTCGCCCGCTACCTCTCCACCCTCCACCGCGACAACCCCGGTCAGGGCTGCGCCGCCGCAGCCCTGGCCGCCGACGCGGCCCGCGCCGAACCCGGTTCCCCGCTGCGCAGCGCCTTCACCGCCGGACTGCGCGACCTGGTCGACGGCTTCCAGCACCTGCCCGACGCCGCCGAACGCGAGAGCGCCCTCGCCGACCTGTCCACCATGGTCGGCGCCCTCCTCCTGGCCCGCGCCAGCGAGGACCCGGCCCTGTCCGACGAACTCCTCGCCGCCGCCCGCCACCGCCTGACCGCCCCCGCCGGCCCCACCGCCCCCGCCGGCCCCGCGTAGGGCCGGGGCCGTCGCGCCGGCCCCGGCCCGCCCGCCCGGGCCCGGGGCCACCGGCCGCTGCCGCGGCGGCGCTTGCCCCGGCGCCGCGGCCCGTGATCGGATGGCGCCAGCATCGCGTGCCGGTGGCGGACAGCGTCAGGCATGGAGGTGTGGAACCGAAGGGGCCGCCTCCCGTGGCTTCCCATGACGGCGACCGCGTGGTCGCCCTGAGCCTTCAACTCTCCCGAGCACACCAGGAACTGCGCCGCCAGGTCGGCCGCATCAGAGCCGGGATCGGACAGCGCCGCCCGGACGGCGACGCACTGCGCACCCACTGCCTGGCCTTCTGCGCCGCACTGACGGCACACCACCAGGGCGAGGACGAGGGCATGTTCGCCCAGCTGGTGCGCGAACGCCCGCAGCTCGCCGGGACGGTCGCCAAACTCGTCGAGGACCACGAGATGATCGCCGCCATCCTCACCCGGGTGCGCGAACTCGCCGACCGCGCCGCCGAATCGGCCGAACCGCCCGGCGAAGGACTGGAAGCGGTCGGGCGCGAACTCGACGGCCTCACGGCGATCATGGAATCCCACTTCGCCTACGAGGAACGGACGATCAGCGAAGCCCTCGACGGCGCGACGCCCGAGGGCAGTTGGCCCGACCGGGTGTTCCGGTTCGGCTGACGGGCGAGCCCCCGCCCGGCGGGGGAGCGGAATCCCGTTGCGAGGTGAGGGCCGGCGCTGTAGACATGCCGCGATGACGATTTTTCATTGCGCCGCCTGCGGCGAGGCCCTCACGGCCGACCTTGAGCCCCTCCCGGCGGTACCGGCCCGGCACCTGTTCGAGGGCGAGCTCGTCAACGGCCGGCGACAGGCCCCGCCCACCATGCCCCGCGGCCACTACGCCGTCGATCCGCAGCCGTACGGACCGCCGTTCGTCCCGGCCGAGGACCAGGACGGCTGTCCCCCCGCCTACCCCGGCGGCCCGTGCATCAGCGACTTCGACGGAATGGTCGTCGTCTCGGCCGGGCCCCGGAACACCTTCGTCCTGCACCCCGACGACGGGACCGGCCTCACCGGGCACGTGACAACGAGCGGCCCACCCGGCTGCTGCGGAGCCCCCGGCGACGGCCCGCCCAACCGCGCCTGCCGCTGCGGCGCCGTGGTCGGAGGCGAGATGGCGGACTGCTACACCCCCTACGAACTCCACCTGCTGCCCGACGCCGTCCGCCCGGCCACCCACACCCCCGACCGCTGACGCACGCGGTCACCCGGACCCGACAGCTCCTTCGTCCCACCCAGGAGTTGCCACTACCGGTCGTCGAACTCGCCCGCGCGGACGGCGGCGACGAAGGCCCGCCAGGCAGGGGAGCGGAAGCGGAGGACGGGCCCGTCGGGGTCCTTGGAGTCCCGGACGGGCTGCACACCGGTGAAGCCGTCGGCGACCTCGATGCAGCCGTTCTGCCCGCCGCTGTAGCTGCTCTTGCGCCAAGTGGTGTCCATCGTGGTTGCCTCCTGCGGGTGGAGTGGGAAGTCGATGGGGATGACTTCCCACTCCGGCGCCGGGTTAGGCGCAGGTGTCAGTGCGGGCCGGTCCGGATGCCGCCGCCCCGGGACCAGAGTTCTTCGACGTGTTCGGCGAAGCGGTCGAACATGCCGTTCTCCCCGCTGCGCCGCAGGTGCATCAGTGGCGAGTCGTGGCCGACGGCGCGGGCGAGGTGAGGCGTGACGAGGGCGTGCTCGTCGAAGCGGAAGACGGAGAGGCCGACATGGTTCGGACCGTCGTCCGGAGCGCTGAACCGGGCCTCGACGCCCTCGGTGCCGGAGAGCTTGGCCAGGTTCTCCAGGGTGACCCTGATCCTGGTGGACACCGTGAGCGCCACGTCCTCGACCTGCTCGCGCTGACGCGTCGTGTCGGAGTCCGGATCCCCGAGGAGAAACCGGACCCGGCAGCCGCTCTCGGCCTTGCGCCGCAGAGTCTGAAGCAGGGCGGGCTGCTCCAGCCACACGAAGTAGTTGGTGTAGCCGGCGAGGAAGACGTCGGACCGGGCCTCGGCGATCAGCTGCGACCAGACCGCCTGCGGGCAGGCCGAGCGGTACGGGTAGACGGCGAACACCTCCCGGTCGTGCCCGGTCTTGACGTTCGCCCGCACGGTGTTGGGCCAGATCATCCGTTCATCACCCCCTGAGGTCGCGGCGGCGGGTTGAACCGGGCGGAGGGGTTGAGAAGGCCCCTAGAAACCGCCGGATCGGGGCGGCGGGGCCGGAGTTGCTGCTACCGGACGTCGAACTCGCCGGCGTGGACGGCGGCGACGAAGGCCTGCCAGGCGGGGGAGGGAAAGAGGAGGACGGGCCCGTCGGGGTCCTTGGAATCCCGGACGGGCTGCACGCCGGTGAAGCCGTCGGCGACCTCGATGCACTGACCGCCACTGCCGCTGTATGTGCTCTTGCGCCAGGTGGTGTTCATCGCGGTTGCCTCCTGCGGGTGGAGTGGGAAGTCGATGGGGATGACTTCCCACTCCGGCATCAGATAGGCCTAGTTGGCGTCGAACTCGCCGGTACGGGTGGCGGTGACGAAGGCCTGCCAGGCGGCGGAGGAGAAGAGGAGAGACGGGCCCTCGGGGTCCTTGGAGTCGCGGACGGGCATGAGGCCGGTGAAGCCGTCGGCGACCTCGACGCAGCCGTTTGACCCGCCGCTGTATGTGCTCTTTCGCCAGCTGGCATTAGTCAGGTCAGCGTCCATCCTCATAGTCCTTCCGTACTGCGCGGATCAGCTCAAGCGACGGGGCCAGAGGTAGTGCCTCGGCTTGCAGCCGATCGTAGTCCCTGGCTAGCGGAAGGACGGCGTTGATATCGCGGTCGAGGTACCCGCGCAGCTCGGTTTCTGTGTATCCGAGCAGTTTGCGATCCGGCATGGTCAGGAGAATCACAGGAAGCGTGAACGGGCGGTCCTCTCCGAGGGAGAACGGGGTTATCTGGAGGAGGATGTTCGGGTTTGCGGCCAACTCCTCGAGGTACCGAAGTTGTTCGATCATCACGTCCGATCCTCCGACGGGCCGACGCAGGCAACTCTCGTCGAGAACCGCATGAAGGAGAGGCGGAGGGGTGCGGTTCAGGAATTGCTGGCGCGTCATGAGGAAGTTCACTCGCTCCTCGGCCTGCTCGGGGGTTGCGTTGCCGCGCCGGACGTTGGCCGCCTCCCAAGCGCTGGCGTAGGCCGGGGTTTGCAGCAGGCCAGACACGATGTCGATCGAGAACAGCCTGACCTCGGCGGCACGGTTCTCGTAGTTGGCGTACTCGGGGAAGCCCGGGACCAGGGCAGTGTGCTTGAGCTGCCAGTACATCAGCAGCAGGGTCCCGCCGGTCTGCAGGACCTCATCGGCTTTGGTAGCAAACTTCTCACTCGGCGGTCGCTGCGCAAGTTCGACGAACGAGACGTAGGACGGGTGGACTCCGATCTTGCGCGCGAGCTGTTCCTGCCTGAGGCCCATCGCCCTGCGTGACCTGCGGAGTTGGACCCCGAACGGGGCCCAGGGGGATGACTGCGGGTCAATTTCCTTGATGTTCACCATGGCTGCTCCAACTCTCCAGGCCGCCGAGGTCAAGTCGTCTGCCACTTCCGATGCTAGGCGACACAGAGCCACCATGTGCACAGAACGTGAAACTCTGATCGCGGAAGGTTACTCCCATGGGCGATGTCCAAGTGCCCCGGCTGCACGGCTACGGGGTCCGCTGGGACCCGGAGGGCCGGTGTTACCGGGTGCGGAACGAGACGACGGGGGAGTGGCTGCGCAGCGGTACCTCGGGTGGGCTGGCCTCCTTCTCCTCGTTCTCCGCCGCCTTCAGCGCCTGGCGGGGGTTCGAGGTTCGGCGGCAGGTGGGGGCGTGATGGGGGAGAAGGTCTATCGCGCCACCGTCGACCAGCGGCGGCAGGCGGCCGACGTCCTCGACGACCTGACCACCGTCCTCGCCCTGGCCGGGGTGAAGTTGCCCTCTGTCGAGGTGGACTGGGAGCGCGGCCGCAGGACGGGCTGCTACCTCATCGGCCTCGGCTGCGCCCGCCCGTCCGAACTCCTGCGGGTCGTCGACCTGCTCCGCAAGGGGCTGCGCTACGAGCGCCTGACGCGTGACGGCTGAACTCCTCGTCCGCCTCCTGTGGTTGGCGGGCTTCTCCCTCGTACTCCTTGCCGCCCTCAGGAAGTGAACCCCCCGATGCGCGACCCCCGCCTTCTCGCCAAGCCGCCCGTGTGCCGGCTCGGCTGCCTCGTCCTCGTCCGCAACCCGCGCGGCGACGTCCTCCTCGTGGACCCGGACTACATGGACGGGCTGATCCTGCCCGGCGGCGCCGCGAAGCCGAACGAGCCCCCGCACCTCGCCGCCGCCCGTCACCTCCACGCCGAGACCGGCCTCAACCTGCGCCTCACCGACGTCCTGGCCGTCGACTTCACCCCCGCCGACCGTTACCTGGAGCGCCTCAACCTCGTCTTCGACGGCGGCACCGTCACCGAGCACGCCGCCGCCCACCTCACCGTCCCGCCCCGGCACCGCAGCGGCCTGTTCGGCGCCCGCTTCGTCCCCGCCCACGAACTCCCGGACGTCATGGCCCCCGCCCAAGCGGCCCGCACCGCCGAAGCGCTCGCCAACCGCGCCGTCCCCCTCCTCCTCCACGGCCAGCGCGCCACCTGCGACGAGAACCGGCCCCCACCGCGCTAGACCGCCGGGCGGCAGCTACCCCGCCGACACCCGATGGGTGGTCAGCTGACGCCCCGCAGGACACACAGGGTCCCCTGCGGGGCGTGGAACGCCTGCCGCACCTCCCACGCGCCGCTCTGCCCCGCCTTGACGTTCACCGCCGTGTCGCCGAGGGCGAGCACCGTGGCCTTCGCCGAGGTGAAGTAGACGACGATCCGGTAATCCGCGTCCCGGCCGCCGGGGTTCACCGCGGTGCCGGCCGCGCGCCAGCCGTCCTTGGTCGCCTCGCAGGTGCCGATGGCGACCTGCTTGCGCTTCTCCTGGTCGTTGGCGACGGACGACGGCGGCGGCAGTGTCGGCTGCTCCAGCACGGCGATCTCACCGCTGCTTGCAGCCTCTCCGGAGGGTGCAGCCGTAGCGGCCTGCACGTCCTGGCTGCCGCCGTTGTGGGGCTGGCGGCAGCCGGACAGGGTGGCGAGGGCGAGCAGTGTGATGCCGACGGCGGCACCCGTTCGGGCCTTGTGCTTCGTTTCGTGCATCTCTTACTCCTTGGGCTGTGGGCGGCGCCAGGAACGATCACACCGGTGTCACCGCGGAGGGGCCCGGCTTGTCTTACCGTGCCGGTGCGGCAGGCGCGGGCTCGGCGGGCCTGGCGGTGGCGGAGGTTCATCCGTTCGGCTGCGGATCGCTCCGTCGCCCGCCCCTCGCCCACGAGCCGGACGGACGACGGACGGACGACGGACGGGCGCAGAACGGCGGCGGTCCCCGGAGCCCACGCTCCGGGGAC
>NZ_JBHXML010000095.1:0-33012 GCF_042720345.1 Kitasatospora sp. NPDC058478
GGCGCGGAGGACCGCCGCCGAGGACCCGTCCGGCCCGCGCCCGGTCGGCACCGGCCTCGCCGAGCTCGCGCCGCCGCGCCCGCTCGGCGGTTCGCCGACGCCCGCCGCCGGACCGCAGCCGCCCGTCCCGGCCGAGGCCAGGACCGCCCCGCGCCCGATGGCCGAACTGCCCGCCGCCGCCGGCGACCGGACCGACGAGCAGCCGCCGACCATGGCCAGCCCGAACGGCTCGAACGGCTCGAACGGGGAGGGCGGCAGCGCCCGTCGGCTGCTGGTCTGGCCCGAGCCCGATCCGGCCACCCGGCAGGCCCTTCAGGAACGCGGCTACCGCCCGGTGATCGTCCGCTCCCGCGAGGAGGTGGACGCCCAGGTCGCCGGCTTCCCCGCGGCGCTCTTCGTCGACCCGCTGACCAGCCCGATCACCCGCACCGCGCTGCAGTCGCTGCGCACCGCCGCGCTCAACAGCCGCGTCCCCGTGCTGGTCACCGCCGGTCTCGGCCAGGCCACCCGGGACGCCGCGTACGGCGCCGACCCGGCCGTGCTGCTGCGCGCCCTCGCGCCGCGCGACGGCGAGCACCACGCCCCGCGCGTCCTGCTGGTCGAGGGCGACCCGGACATCGCCGCCGCCATGATCAGCAGCCTGGAGCGGCGCGGCATGCACGTCGAGCACGCGGTGGACGAGAACGACGCCGTCGCCCGGGCCAGCAGCGTGCAGCCCAATCTGGTGGTGATGGACCTGCTCCAGATCCGCCGCCGCCGGGTCGGCCTGCTGGACTGGCTGCGCGCCAACGACCGGCTGCACCGCACCCCGCTGGTGGTCTACACCTCGGTGGACCTCGACCCGCGCGAACTGCCCCGGCTGCGCACCGGCGAGACGGTGCTGTTCCTCGCCGAGCGCTCGACCAGCGCCGACGTCCAGTCCCGGATCGTCGACCTGCTCGGGCGGATCGGCGCGATGGGCGAGGCGGGCGTCGCCGCGGCGGGCTGACCGCGCCCTGACGCCGAGGGTCCGGCGAGATCCACCAGGCACGCGCCGAGGGCCGGCCACCCCGCTGGAACGGGGGTGGCCGGCCCTCGGCGGTCGGGCGGGCGGCTACTCCTTGCCGAGCACCGTCACGTCCAGTTCGTCCGCCGCGTAGCTGGCGCGGATCACCTTCTTGTCGAACTTGCCGACCGAGGTCTTCGGCACCGACTCGACGATCGACCAGCGCTCCGGCAGCTGCCAGGAGGCGATCCGCCCGGCCAGGAAGGCCCGCAGCTCGCTCAGCCCGGCCGTGGCACCCGGGCGCAGCACGACCGTGGCCAGCGGGCGCTCGCCCCACTTCTCGTCCGGGACGGCGACCACGGCGGCCTCGGCCACCTCGGGGTGGGCCATCAACTGGTTCTCCAGTTCGACCGAGGAGATCCACTCTCCGCCGGACTTGATCACGTCCTTGGCCCGGTCGGTGAGGGTCAGGTAGCCGTCGGCGGTGATGGTGCCGACGTCGCCGGTGCGCAGCCAGCCGTCCTCGGAGAACTTGTCGTCCGGACGGACCGGGTCCTGCCCGGCACCGCCGTAGTAGGCCCCGGCGATCCACGGGCCGCGCACCTCCAGCTCGCCCGCCGCGACGCCGTCGTGCGGCATCCGCTCACCGGCCGGGCCGACCAGCCGGGCCTCGACGGAGGCCGGGAAGATGCCCTGGGTGACGCGGTAGGGCCACTCCTCCTCCGGGGTGAGGCCGCCGGGCGGCTGGGCGAAGGAGCCGAGCGGCGAGGTCTCGGTCATGCCCCAGGCGTGCAGCACGCGGATGCCGTGGCGCTCCTCGAAGCCCTTCATCAGCGAGGGCGGGCAGGCGCTGCCGCCGATGACCACCATGCGCAGGCTGGAGGTGTCGTAGTCGCCCGCGTCGAGCTCGTCCAGCAGGCCGCTCCAGATGGTCGGGACGGCGGCGCCGACGGTGGGCCGGACGGCGGCGATCATCTCGGCCATCGGCTTGGGCTGGAGGAAACGATCCGGCATGAGCAGGTTGGCACCGGACATGAAGGCGGCGTGCGGGATGCCCCAGGCGTTCACGTGGAACATCGGGACCACCGGCAGCGCGGTGTCGCGCGGGGTGAAGGCGAAGTTGTCGCCGGTGTTGACCTGGAGGCAGTGCAGGTACACCGAGCGGTGGCTGTAGAGCACGCCCTTCGGGTCCCCGGTGGTGCCGGAGGTGTAGCAGAGCACGGCGGCCTCGCGCTCGTCGAGGTCGCTGCGCCACGGGTAGGCGGTGGGCCGGCCGGCGATCAGCTCCTCGTAGTCGTGCACGGTGCCCGGGAAGCCGGCCAGCAGCGAGCGGTCGGCGGGGCCGTTCACCACGATGTGCCGGAGCGTCGGGGCGAGGTCCGGCAGGACGGCGGCGAGCAGCGGGAGCACGCTGCCGTCCACGATCACCGTGTGGTCGGCGGCGTGGTTGACGATGAACGACAGCTGGTGGGCGGGCAGCCGCAGGTTGAGCGTGTGCAGCACGGACCCCATCGCGGGGACGGCGAGGTACGCCTCCAAGTGGACCGAGTTGTTCCACATAAAGGTCGCGACCCGGTCGTCCCCGGTCACCCCCAGTTCGTCGCGGAGCGCGTGGGCGAGCTGCGCGGCCCGCGCCCCCACCTCGGCGTACGTCCGCACGACCGGCCCGGTGCCGTCCCAGGTGGTGACGGTGGACCGGCCGTGGATGGTGGACCCGTGCTCCAGAATCCGGGCGACGGTGAGCGGGACGTCCTGCATCGTGCTGAACACGGGTCCTCCTTGACCTGGCGGCACTGGCGGCTGCGCCTGCGGCACCTACCGGGCGGTAATGCGCGCGGACGTGCCCGATTGTGCCGCCCCGCCCCACCCGCTGTCAGTATCCCGGCCCCGTTGCCCGGATCACGGATCGGCGACGCGTCAGCCGGCGGTCGGGCCGTCGACGTGGTTGCGGTCGATCGTGAGGGCGGCGCCGCCGTAGGTCTCCTCGACGTTGCCGCGGTACTGGTGGACGCGCTGGTGGTCGCCCCAGAGGTCGGAGCCGAGGGCGCCGGAATCGGCGGTGTCGGCCCGGTCGTCCCAGCGGGCGTACCAGAGGGCGTCGGGCAGCGGGAAGCTGCCGGCCCGGGCGGCGGCGGCCAGGTCGGCGATGCCGGAGTCGAGGCTGGAGTAGAAGCCGGAGCGGTAGCCGGCGGCGTGCAGGGCCTGGGTCCAGCCGACGGCGAAGTCGACCACGGCCTGGCCGCAGGCGGGGTCGTGCATCGGGTAGGCCTCGATGTCGAGGTAGACCGGGCCGCCCTTGCCGAATCCGAGCGAGCCCATCGCGTGGACGGCTTCGGTGGCCTCGTCCCGGCCCTGCTCGACCGCGTGGGCGGGGTCGATCCGGCGCGGCTTGCGGGCGAGTTCGCTGCACGGCGCCTGGAGCCCGACGTGGGCCGGCAGGAAGCGCCAGCCCAGTGCGCGGGCCTGGCGCACCCACTCGGCGGTGAGCCGGGGCTGGCCGCAGCCGCGCTGGGCGCCGCTGACGTAGATGCCGAGCGCGCCGTACGGGGAGACCCCGTGCCAGGCCCGCAGGGTGTCGAGGGGCGGCGCGGTGCAGGCGTCGAAGGCGGGGCCGGTGAAGTCGTCGTGGATCCTGGGCGGGCCGAACCGGTCGGGCAGGGTGAGGGCCCGGATGCGGGGGAGGGCGGCGGCCCCGGCGCTCACGCCCGTCCCGTCGGTGGCCAGCAGGAGCACGAGGGAGGCGGCGAGCAGGGCCGCGGGGCGGAGATAGCGCACCCGCCCTTGCTACTGACGGACCATCGGACGAATGCGGCAACCACGCCGGGCGCACCGGGCGAGCCCACCCTTTCGGCCGCACCCGTCCACATCCGTCCCGATAGTTGTAACGAGCTTGCCCGTTCATCACTCCTTACGGCAAACTCGCCCATATGCCCAGCTCCCATCCCAGCGAAACCACCGCCCCGATGCCGGCTGCCGCCGTCGCCGAGGCGCTTGCCATGCCGCCCGCCCCCCAGGGCGAGCCCGCCGGCGAGCGGGGCAGCTGGCGACGAGGCGGGGCACCCGGCTCCACGGCACCGCCCGACGCGCCCCCCGGCCGGCCCACCGGCCGACTCCCGAAGGTCCTGCGGCGCCCGGAGAGGATCCCGGCGCCGCTTCTCTGTCTGACCGCGATGTTCCTGGTGCAGACCGGGATCGCCCTGTCCAAGCCGCTGTTCGGCCCGCTCGGGGTCAGCGGCACCACCTTCCTGCGGCTGGGCTTCGCGGCGGTCATCCTGCTCGCCGTCACCCGGCCCCGGTTGCGCGACAAGCGCCCGCGCGACCTCGCCGCGGCGGCCCTGCTGGGCGTGGCCTCGGCCGGGATGACCTTCCTGTTCGCCGGGGCGATCGACCGGCTGCCGATGGGCACCGCCGCGACCATCGAGTTCCTCGGCCCGCTCGCGGTCGCCCTGGTCTTCGCCCGGCGCGCCAGCCACCTGCTCTGGGCGCTGCTCGCCGCCGGCGGCGTCGTCCTGCTGACCCTGCTCGGCGAGGGCGGCGACGGGGGCGGGCTCGACCCGGTCGGCCTGCTCTACGCCTTCGGGGCCGCCGCCTGCTACGCCGCGTACATCCTGTTCACCGACAAGGTCGGCGCCGCCTTCCAGGGCTTCCAGGGCCTGGCGGTGTCGATGACGGTCGGCGCGCTCGCCCTGGCGCCGTTCGGGCTCGGCCAGGCCTGGGACGGGCTGACCGCGCCCGGCGCCTCGCCGCTGGGACTGCTGGCCGCGGTGGCCGGGGTGTCGCTGCTGCTGCCGGTGATCCCGTACGCACTGGAGATGACCGCGCTGCGGCGGATGCCGCAGCGGGTGTTCAGCGTGCTGGTCAGTCTGGAGCCGGCGGTCAGCGCGCTGGTCGGCCTGGTGGTGCTCGGCCAGCTGCTGGGCGTGCCGCAGCTGGCCGGGATCGGCTGTGTGGTGGCGGCCAGCGTGGGAGCCACGCTGACCGGGCGGCGGTAGGGCCGCACGACGACGGGGCCCGGCCAGGCCGGGCCCTTGCGCCGTCAGACCGCTACGGCCACAGCAGGGTGCGCGACCACTCCGGGGTCCGGACCGGGCCGGTGCGGGTGTAGCGCAGCCGGACGTGCCGGCGCTGCGCGTCGCCCTGCCAGTACTCCACCTCGTGCGCCCACAGGGTGTAGACCGCGTGCCCGGCCGCGACCGCGTCCGGAGTGGCCTCCAGCCGGCGGCGGGCGACGGCGACGGCCTCGTCGTACTCGGCGAGCGAGGCCATCGGCTCGCTCTGCCGCCCGACCAGCGCGCCGACCCGGGCATCCGGGGAGCGGGTGGCGAACTCGGCGGCGGCGACCAGGTCGGCGGCCCGCTCGACGGTGCCGCGGACCCGCACCTGGCGGCCCAGCTGGGGCCAGTAGACGGTCAGCGCGGCGGCCGGGTGGTCGGCCAGCTGGCGGCCCTTGGGGCTGTCGGCGGCGGCGGAGAAGACCCAGCCGGTGCCGGACGCGTCGACGTCGCGCAGCACCAGCACCCGGGCGTCCGGCAGGCCGTCCGCGTCGACCGTGGAGAGGGTGACCACCTGCGGGTCCGGCACGCCGGCGGCCAGCGCGGTGGCGAGCCAGTCCACGAACAGCGGGCCGGGCTCGGCGGGCGCGGCCTCGGCGTCGAAGGTCGGCAGCGGGCGGGCCATCGGCGGGCGGCCGAGCAGCAGCTCGGGCACGGACTTCGGCTCGGGCCGGTGCTCGGCCGGCTCCCGGCGGGCGTCCGGCCCGGGTCGCGGATCCGGCTCCGGTGCAGGCCAGGCCTCGCCCGGGCCGGTCAGGCCCTCCTCCTCCGCCGCCATCGCGCGCCCTCTCTTCCGGTTGCCGCGGTCGCCGCCCCGGCCGGGCCGTGGTTCCCGGGCCCGGGCACGTGGTGCGCTGTCGGAGCGCAACCGTACCGCCGAGCACCGACGGCTCCGGGCGCGGGCCCTCGCTGGACGCGTTCGGGGCGTCCGGGCGGGCCTCGGCGGGCGGTCCCGAGCGGTGTCGGCGGTGTCGGGCAGCCGGCGATGTCGGCGGTGCCGGACAGCTGGCGGCGCCTGGCAGCCGGCGACGAGCGGGCCCGTGCGGTTCGCGCCCGGCTCCGGACGCACTCGTGGGCGGTACCGATGGCGGCACCGCCCACGAGGCCGGCTTCACGGCGACCCTTTCCGCTGGCCGGTCATGCGCTGTTCTGATCCGCGCCCGGGCGGGAATTCCGCCCGGAGACTGGTTCGAGCCCCTCCGCGAGCGCTCAGCTCACCCGCGGCCGCCCACCTCCGGCGCCCCCGCCGTCGGTGGTGCCCGATCGGATCAGTGGAAGATCGGGGCGAACACGACGTTGATGTTCTTGTTGGACTGCCCGGCCAGGATGGTGCCCGCGTTGTCCTTCACCGCGAGGGTGTTGTTCTGGTTCGAGGCGCCGGCGCCGGTGGCGGTCTGCTGGGTGGAGATGTAGTTGCCGTCGACCCCGCCGAAGACGTTGCCCGTGCCGACGTTGGACACCACGCCGGCGTTGGAGCCGGCGGCGGCGCCCGCACCGTTGTCGGCGGCCGCAGCGCCGGCCCCGGCCAGCAGCAGGCCGGCCGCGAGCGGGGCGGCGAGCAGGAGTCCGGCCACCCGGCGGGTGTGGATGCGAGCCATGAGAGCCTCCAAGAAGCTGTAAATCGTGCAATTGTCGAGCAAGGGGTGCGGGAGTTCGCCGGCCAGACGAACACCTGCTGGCTGCGACGCCGAGAGACAGACTTCCGCAACAAATCGACAAAGCACTAGTCGGCGGGGCAGTTTTCGCCCGTTAGCGTGATATCCACCCGGGCTGCGCATAACGGACCGAAAATCGGACAGTGCGCCGACACGCCTCTCTGAGCTGGCACTTTGCCCGAACGGCGACCTCTCGGAGGACCCTCCAGGCAGGGCGCTTCGCCATCACGCGAACCACCAGGCGCACCACCCCGGCGCAGGGAAATCAGGAAACGCGCCCCCAAAAAGTTCGACTACCCTCCCATGTCGACTTTTCTAGCCATTCCCAGACCATCGGAAAGTCGTACTGGAATAGGGGGAAATACCATCAGACCATCTTGCCCGGGTTCATGATTCCCAGTGGATCGAAGACCGCCTTCAGCTGTCGCTGGAGGTCCAGCGCGACCGGCCCCAGCTCGCGCGCCAGCCAGTCCCGCTTGAGCAGCCCCACCCCGTGCTCCCCGGTGATCGTGCCGCCCAGCTCCAGCCCCAGCGCCATGATCTCGTCGAAGGAGCGCTGCGCCCGCGCAGCCTGCTCCTCGTCCGAGCCGTCGAAGATCACGATCGGGTGGGTGTTGCCGTCCCCGGCATGGCTGACCACCCCGATGGTCAGCGCGTGCCGCTCGGCGATCGCCGCCACGCCGTTCAGCATCTCGGCCAGCCGGGAGCGCGGCACCGCCACGTCGTCGATCATCGTGGTGCCCAACCGGTCCAGCGCGGGCAGCGCCAGTCGCCGGGCCTCCAGCAGCAGCTGCGACTCCGCCTCGTCCTCGGCCGGCACCACCTCGGTCGCCCCGGCCTCCCGGCAGAGCTCCGCCACCCGCGCCAGCCCGGCCTCCCGGTCCGGCCCGTCGAAGGCCACCAGCAGCAGCGCCCGGGTCGTCTCCGGCAGCCCCATCCGCCCCAGGTCGTTGACCGCCCGCACGCTGACCGCGTCCATCAGCTCCATCAGCGACGGGGTCAGGCCGCGCGCCATCACCTCGCAGACGGCCGCGCCCGCCGCGTCCGCGCTCGGGAACTCCGCCGCCAGCGCCAGCTGCGGCGCCGGCGCGGGCCGCAGCGCGAGCACCGCCCGGACCACCACGCCCAGCGTGCCCTCCGAGCCGACCAGCAGCCGGGTCAGGTCGTACCCGGCCACGCCCTTGGCCGTCCGGCGCCCGGTGGACAGCAGCCGCCCGTCCGCCAGCACCACGTCCAGGCCGAGCACGTACTCGCTGGTGACGCCGTACTTCACGCAGCAGAGCCCGCCCGCGCCGGTGCCGATGTTGCCGCCGATCGTGCAGGACTCCCAGCTGGACGGGTCCGGCGGGTACGAAAGCCCCAACTCCTCGGCTGCTCGCGACAGTTCGGCGTTCACCACGCCGGGTTCGACCACCGCGATCCGGTTCACCGGGTCGAGCTCCAGGATCCGGTTCAACTTCACCATCGACAGCACGATGCAGCCGTCCACGGCGTTCGCCGCCCCCGACAGCCCGGTCCGCGCCCCCTGCGGCACCACCGGCACCCGCAGCGCGGTGGCGGTGCGCAGCACGTGCTGCACCTGCTCGACCGTCTCCGGGAACACCACCACGGCGGGCGCACCGGCGGCGCAGAAGCCGGCCATGTCATGGCGGTAGGCGGCGGTCACGTCCGGATCCACCACCACGGCCCCGGCCGGAAGGCCCTGCGCCAGTCGGTCCGTCAGGTCACCCATCGCCGCCTCCACTCGCCGCCCGCCGCCTCCACCGCACTCTGCCCGCCCGCCGGAGGCCCGGCAAGTGGGCCCCGGCGGGATCTGCGGGGCACGGGCCTCGGCCGGGCAGGGCCTACCGGCGGACCACCGGCTCCTGGAACTCCGTGACCCACCGCGCCGGGTCGTCCGGGCACTCCAGGTAGAGCTCCCGGGCGTAGCCGGCCGAGCGGTAGCCGTTCGCGTCGATGAAGCGGGCCAGCTCCTGGAAGCTCCCCATCGCCTCGTCCATCGAGCCGCGGTGCACGACCGTCGCCGCTTCCTCGATCGGCGGCAGGTCGAGCACCGCGAAGCCGTACCGGCCCGGCTCCACCGCCGGCCCGACCGGGACGGCCACCCGGATCAGCACCGTGCCCTCGCCCTCCGGCACGTCCTCGTACCGGGCGACGGACGGGCCCGCCCCGGCGATCCCGGCCTCGGCCAGCCGCCGGCACAGCTCCGCGAACAGCGGGCCGATCACCGGTCCGATGTCCTCCGGCTCATAACTCGCGGCCACCGCGGTCAGTTCGGCCACCCGGACGGACGGCACCCGCTTCAGCACGACGTCGTGTGCGGACATGCTCCCCTCGCTCTCGATCGTCCGGAGCCTCGCCTCCACCCTGGTCAGCCGCTGCTCGTCCGCGGCGATCGCCTCGGCGAGTTGGGCCCGACGCAGCCGCAGCATCCCGCGCAGTTCGGCCGCGTCCACCTGCTCGTCCAGGAGGGCCCGCACCTGCTGCAGCGTGAAGCCGAGCTCCTTGAGCGCGATCACCCGGTTGAGCCGGGCGAGTTGGGACGCCTCGTAGGACCGGTACCCGCTGACCGGGTCCACCCTGGCGGGCCGCAGCAGCCCGATCGCGTCGTAGTGGCGCAGCATCCGCACCGACACCCGGCCGTGGCTGGCGAAGTCTCCGATGTTCAACATGGTGCCCCCACTCCACCCCCTGCCACCGTGTCAGGGTCAACCCCCGCCGGCCGCAAACGCGAAAGGCGGGTGCCGAGTGATCTCGGCACCCGCCCTGAGCAGGTGGTTCTCCAACCAGCGGAGAGCGTGGGATTCGAACCCACGGTACGGGGTCACCGCACGACAGTTTTCAAGACTGTTCCCTTAGGCCGCTCGGGCAGCTCTCCAGGCGGAGGTCAGCCTAACGGGTCCGGCGGGGTTCGGTGCACACCGTTTCGTGCGGGTGGGGGTCAGCTGTCGCCGTCCCGCTGGCCGAGGGTGACCTTGGTGTTGAACTGCTGGCCGTTGCGGGTGTACTCGACGTCGACGGTCTCGCCGGGCTTGTGCGTCCAGATCCGGCTGACCAGGGCGGGGCCGTTGTCGATCGGGACTCCGCCGAGCTTGGTGATGACGTCGCCCGGCTTGAGACCGGCCTTGTCGGCGGCGCCTCCGGGGGTGACGGCCGGCTGGCCCTGGATGTCGCGGGTCTGGATCTGCGCGCCGTCGCCCTTGTAGTCGTCGTTGCGCAGCACGTCGAGCTTGGCGTAGACCGGCTTGCCGGTCTTGATCAGGGTGTCGGCGACCCACTTGGCCTGGTTGATCGGAATGGCGAAGCCGAGGCCGATGCTGCCGGCCCGGCCGTTGGCGGAGGCGTTGGACTGGATCGCCGAGTTGATGCCGATCACCGAGCCGCTGGAGTCGAGCAGCGGGCCGCCGGAGTTGCCGGGGTTGATCGAGGCGTCGGTCTGCAGGGCGTTCATGTAGGAGGACTGGCCGCCGGTCTCGTCGCCGGAGGCGACCGGGCGGTCCTTGGCGCTGACGATGCCGCTGGTGACGGTGGACTCCAGGCCGTACGGCGCACCGATCGCGACGGTGGCGTCACCGACGTTGACCTTGTCGGAGTCGGCCAGCGGAAGCGGGGCCAGCTTGCTCTTCGGCGGGTTGTCGATCTTGACCACGGCGACGTCGTAGCCCTCGGCGTGGCCCAGCACGGACGCGTTGTAGGACGTGCCGTCGGCGAACTTGACGGTCAGTTTGCCGCCGTTGAGGGTCGGCGCGACCACGTGGTTGTTGGTGAGGATGTGGCCCTCGGTGTCGAAGACGAAGCCGGTGCCGGTGCCCGACTCGCCGTTGCCCTGCGCCTTGATGGTGACGACGCTGGGCAGCGCCTTCTGCGCGATGCCGGCGATCGAGCCGGGGGCGGGCTCGTTCTTCTGGGTGTTGCTGGCCTGGACGGTGGTGCTGCGGTGGTCGTCGGCGCTGTTGGTGCGGTCGTTGCGGTCCGCGACGGTCACGCCGAGCGCCCCGCCGGCCACGCCGGCGACCAGCGCGACGGCTGCGATCAGGGCGACCAGGCCGCCGCGCTTCTTGCGCGGGCCGCCGGGGCCGCCGGGGTAGTCGGCCGGGTAGCCGAGCGGTCCGGCCGGGCCGCCCGGGTAGCCCGCGCCGCCGCCGGCGTCGTGGGCGGCGCCCCAGCCGCCGAGCGGCTGGCCGGCGCCGAACGGGTGGTGGCCGGGCGCGGGGTGCGCGGCGGGCGCGCCGGGTGCGGCCGGGGTGCCGTACGGGTCGTGCGGGCCGGCGGCGGGGACGCCGTGGGCCGGGGTGGCGTACGGGTTGGCACCCGGCGGCAGGGCCGGGCTCTCGGCGACGGGTGCGACAGGTGCGACGGGTACCGCCGGCGCGGCCGGGACCGGCGGGGCGGGCGGCAGGACGGGCGGCGGCGCGTCGATGTAGCCGGTGGCGGCGTCGACCGGGGCGGTCGGCGCGTCGGCGACCGGCGCGGCCGGGGCCTGCGGGGCCGCCTCCGGCGCGGGGACCTTGGTGAAGGCCACGGTGGGCTGGTACCCGCCCTCGGCCGGAACACCATCGGTCGGCGCGCCTTCGGTCGGCGCGGCCTCAGCCGGTGCGGCCTCGGCGGCCGGCGCGGCCGCGGGCTCGGGGACCCGGCCGAAGGCCAGTGTCGGCTGGTGCCCGCCCGAGGCGTGGCCGTCGGAAGCGGGAACAGCCGCCGCCTGGCCGCCCGAGGGCTGCTCCCCCTGCGGCCCGGTGGGCCCAACCTCGCGCTCGGTGCTCACGAACGACCTCCATAGCTGACAGAACCAAGGACCATAGTTTTTCGTACTGCCGATTCGATTGCCGTAAGGACCCCTCTGAATAACTCATAAGAATCCTTAGCCGCCGCCGACAGCCGGGCCGCCGACCAGGCTGTCCTGCGCCGACGACCGAGCCGATCACCAAGCCGACGACCGAGCCGACGAGCAACTCGACGGCCGAACCGGCGACCAGGCCGACGACCGGAGGCTCCCCCACCTCCGCCGGACGTCCCGCGATGCGGGCCGCACACCCCGTGGCCTTGGCGTTCACCCCCGGGCCGGTTAGCCTGTCGCTCACAACTGACACGCGGGAGCTTGGACCGACCAGGCTGAGAGTGCGCTGGTCGACCGTACGCCACGGGATCGTGGGCGGACCGTCGAGGGGGCGCAGACCGCCGGAACCTGTCCGGGTAATGCCGGCGTAGGGAGTATCGGCCATGTCGCCTGCTTCGCCATCCTCTTCTTCGGGCGCGCCCGCGTCCAAGGGTTTCCCCGAACCGTCCCCGACCGCTCACGACGGTGACAGCGGTGACAGCGGTCGCCCGGGCCCCACCGACACGGCGACCGCCGTCCTGGACCGCCCGGAGCGTGCCGAGGCACCGCTCGTACTGGACACCGAGCCGCCGCGCACGCTGCGCTTCCGGGACCACTTCGCGCTCTGGATGAACCTGGGCGTCAGCCTGATCGGCTTCTCCACCGCCGCGACCGTGCTCGGCGCCAAGGGCAGCGAGCTGTCGCTGGCCGCCGCGGTGACCGCGATCGTGGCCGGCACCGTGGTCGGCACCGCGATGCTCGGCGTGGCCGCGCTGATCGGGGCCCGTACCGGTGCGCCCGCGATGGCGAACCTGCGCGGGCTGTTCGGCACCCGGCTGTCGTACGTCCCGACGGTGCTGAACATCGTCCAGTGCGTCGGCTGGGGCGTGTTCGAGCTGCTCACGATCGCGGTGGGCGCGCAGACCGTCGCCCACACCGACGGCTACCGCTGGCTGTTCGTGCTCCTGGCGGGCGCGCTGACCACCGCGCTGACCATCTGGCCGCTGGGCTCGATCGCGGTGCTGCGCCGCTTCGTGGCCGGTGCGGTCGCCGTCGCGATGGTGTACTTCACCGTCCAGTTGGGCCGCCAGGGGGTGCCCGACCCGGGCGCCGGCAACTGGCACGGCTTCCTGGGCGCCACCGACGCGATGATCGCGGTGTCGATCTCCTTCGTCCCGCTGGCCGCCGACTACACCCGGCACTCGCGCACCGCGCGCTCGGCGTTCTGGGGCAGCTTCTCCGGCTACACGATCGCCCAGGTCTGGTGCTACGTGCTCGGCCTGATGGCCCTGCTGCAGTCCGACGGCGACCCGAACAGGATCTTCGACTCCTTCCTCGGCGTCTGGGCCGGCTGGCTGTTCCTGCTGGTGCTGGTGCTGCGCGAGACGGACCAGTCCTTCGCCAACGTGTACTCGACCGCGATGTCGGTGCAGAACCTGCTGCCGAAGGTGGACCGCCGGGTGCTGACCGGCGGGATCGGCCTGCTGATCACCGTGCTGGCCCTGCAGATCGACAAGTTCACCGACACCTACACCAACTTCCTCGGCCTGATCGGCTCGGTCTTCGTGCCGCTGCTGGCGGTGCTGGCGGTGGACTACTTCTTCGGCGCCGGCCGGTACGGCTGGAACCTCTCCGCCGACGCGCCCTCGCGCCGCCTGATGCTGCTGCCGTGGGTGCTGGGCTTCGCGGTCTACCAGTTCATCGCGCCGACCGCGGTGGCCGGCTGGTGGACGGACTTCTGGACCTCCGCCCAGGACGCCCTGGACTTCACCCCGCAGGAGTGGACGTCGGCCTCGCTGTTCGCCTTCCTGGTGCCGGCCCTGGTCACCTGGGCGCTCACCCCGCTGACCCGCAGGACGGCGCGGAGCTGACCGACCGGCACCGAAGACGGCCCCGCGGATTGGGGCCGTCTTCGCCTGCGCGTCACTTCCGCCGCCTATCGTGGGGCCCGTGACCAGCACAGACCCGTCCTCGACGGCGGCGCGCACCACGCCGCCCGTCCAGGTGATCGCCCACCGCGGTTCCTCGCACGCCCTGCCCGAGCACACCCTGGCGGCGTACCGGCGCGCGCTCGACGAGGGCGCGGACGCGGTCGAGTGCGACGTCCGGCTGACCGCCGACGGCGAGCTGGTCTGCGTGCACGACCGCCGGATCGGCCGGGTCTCCAACGGCCAGGGCACCGTCTCGGCGATGACGCTGGCCGAGCTGGAGGCGTACGACTTCGGCGCCTGGAAGACCGGCCGCCCCAGCACCGACCCCGAACTGCGCGGCGTGCTGCGGCTGGAGCGGCTGCTGGAGCTGGTGGTGGACTGCGGCCGCCCGGTGGACCTGGCGATCGAGACCAAGCACCCGGTGCGCTACCGCGGCCGGGTGGAGGCCGAGCTGCTGCGGACGCTCGAACGCTTCAAGATCGGCGCGAGCCGGGAGGGCGAGCGCCCAGCGGCCCGGATCATGAGCTTCTCCTCGGTGGGGCTGGACCGGGTGGCGGCCTCGGCGCCGGAGTACCGGCGGGTGTTCCTGTTCGAACGGACCCTGCCGCTGCTCGGCCGGCTGCGCCCGGGCTCCCCGCTGCCGGGCGGGGCGCGGATCGCCGGGCCGGGCATCGACCTGGTGCGGGCCCGCCCGCAGCTGGTGACGCGGCTGCGCGAGCTGGGGCACGAGGTGCACGTGTGGACCGTGGACGAACCGGCCGACGTGGAACTGTGCCTGGAGCTCGGGGTGTCCGCGATCATCACCAACCGGCCCGCCGAGGTCCTGGCGCAGCTCGGGCGGTGATCCGCCGTCGGGCGGCGGGCCGCCCGCAAATCCACCCGCAAAGCCCGGACACAACCTGATCGTTCTGGTCGGCAGTCAAACCTTCCGGGCCCGTTATTGCCGGAATTCATGCACCGGGGCGACGCAGGGTGAGCACGGAATGACCTCAGGTCCACCCTCGGTCGCAATCGCTTGAAATGTCCTCGCGGGATCGTCCGGCGGTCGTTTCCGACGCATTACCAAGGGGCATCTCTCCCTCGGCATACGCTGAAGGAGGTCCGGGGGTGGCGTTGATGGTGGCGCGTGAAGTGCCGACTTCATCGACCATGGCAGTGCCGCACGGCCCGGCGAGTGTCGGGGTCGCACGGCGCCGACTGCGTCGAGATCTCGGCGACCGGCAGATACCGGAGCCGGTCATTGATGATGCCGTATTGATCCTTTCCGAACTGCTGAGCAACGCCTGTCGGTACGCCCGTCCGCTCGGCCCGCTGCGGGCCCTGGGGCGCGGCGCGCGGGCCGAGGTGGTGGACCAGCTGCTGGTCGGCGTCCCCTCCGGGACGCACCCCGCCACGGGCGGCCGGGAGCGCGAGGAGCACGGGAGCGGAACGGACGGCGGCGTGCTGGTCCGCTGGCAGCTGCACGCCGACGGCGTGCTCACCCTGGAGGTCACCGACGGCGGCGCGACCACCCGGCCGCTGCCCGCCGGCCCCTCGCTGACCTCGCGCGGCGGTCGCGGCCTGAACATCGTCGGCCAGCTGGCCAGCGACTGGGGCGTGCGCGACGCGCCCGGCGAGGTGACGGTCTGGGCGGCGCTGCCCGCCCGGGCCCGGCACGCCCGGCGCACCGGTGGTGACGCCCGCAGCGCCTGAACCGACGCGCGCCCCCCACCCGTCCGCCCGGCGCGTGCCCGCGCGCCGGGGGAACGTCAGTAGGCTGCCCGGAGCAAAGGACCACCGTTCCCGGGAGAGCCGCACCATGGGCAAGAAGGCCGCCAAGAAGGCGCCGCAGCGTCAGTCCACCACCGCCGTCGCGGGCGAGGTCCCCGTGGTGGGGGCCCGCGAGAACTGCCCCTGCGGTTCGGGCCGCCGGTACAAGGCCTGTCACGGCCGGGAGGCCTCGCACGCGGTGCAGGAGCTGGTGCACCGCCCGTTCGAGGGCCTGGCGGGCGAGGCCGACTGGGTCGCGCTGCGCGAGCTGGTGCCCGCCGCCACGGTGCCGCTGACGCTGGCCGCCGGGGTGGCCGAGGGCGCCACCGGCGACGTCCCGTCGGTGACCCTGGCCACCGTGCTGCCGCTGGCCTGGCCGGCCCTGCGCCGCCAGGACGGCTCCATCCTGCTCGGCCTGCAGACCCAGTCCTCCTCCGGCGACCTCAGCCGCGACCTCGCGGACGCCCTGGAGCTGGCGCTGGCCACCGAGCCGGGCAACCCGGTGCCGTCCCGCCGGACCGAGGCGGGCGGACGCCGGCTCCAGGACCTGCTGGACGTCAACGCCGCGTTCACGCCCGCCGTGCACACCGGCTTCGAGTTCTGGCTGGAGGACGCCGAGACCGCGACCGGCGAGGTCGCCGCCTCCCTGGAGCGCGCCAACGCCTCGGCCATCCCGACCGAGAAGCTGGCGAGCGCCGACGCCGCCTACTGGTGCGGCACCCCCGACAAGAACCACCTGCGCTGGGTGATGACCGTGCCCGAGGAGCGGCTGCTGGACGCGCTGGCCCGGCTGAGCGCCGCCGACCAGTCCTCGCTCGGCCCGGACACCCGCCTGGTCGGCTCGTTCCGCGCGCACGGCCTGACCGTCCCGGTCTGGGACCTCCCGCTCGCCATGACCGCCGCCGACTGCGAGAAGCCGGCCGCCGAGTTCGCCGAGCGGCTGGCCTCGGTACTCGCCGACGAGACCCCGTTGACCGCCGAGGAGCGGCGCGCCCGCGCGAACCTGGTGAACCGTCAGGTCACCTTGAACTAAAGCGCCCGGGATCCGGGTGATACGCGTCACATTGTCGCCATGAAGCCGCAATTTCCGGGCGGGCAGGGCCTCTTGGAAATTGGCGCGGGCGCGGATCCTTGTTACTGTCTAAAGAGTCCGGCCGCTGGTGCATCCCCCGTCGCCAGCGGCCGGATCTTTTGTTTTCCGCAGGGCCCCGACGAGCGGCCCGGGAACGGACCGGCGGATCAGTACGCCGAGCGACCGCTGTCCAACCGGACCGTCGCCTCCACCAACTCGCCCAGCAGCGGCCCGACCTGCGGCAGCCACACCCCGCCGTCGGCGTCCGGGTGCGGGGCCAGCACCCAGCGCACCCGGCCGGCCGCCCCGCCGGGCGGCAGCGGCAGGAAGCCGTCCACCCCGTGGTAGCGCAACGAGCCTGGCACCCAAGGGAGTTGAGCGAGCATCTCGCCGATCGCGTCCAGCGAGTACGGGGCCACCAGCAGCGCGTACCGGCCCGGCATCGCCAGCACCGGACCGAGCGGCAGCCTCAGCGCGCCCAGGTAGACCAGCGCCCGGGCGCCGGCCGCCGCCGGCAGGCTGACCGCCGAGACCACCGAACCGGTGGCGGCCAGCACCGGAGCGTCCGGGCTCTGCCGCTCCCACCACCAGCGCACCATCCGGGCGTCCGTGGTGGCGGCCAGCAGCGACGGGTCGTGCGGGTGCGCGCCCGGCACGGTGCAGTCCTGGTCGCCGCAGGAGCACTGGCCGCCGCGCAGAACGGCCCCCGGCACCACGGGCCAGCGGTGGTCGACGGCGGCCGTCAGGGCCGCGGCGAGCCGGGCAGGGCGCTGACGTGCGACGTCGTCCTGGACGGGGTGGTGGGGAGTGGCGGGCGGACACGGATCTTTCGGGTTCTCACGCATGGCGCTCGTTCCTTTCCCTGACCGCTCGGTTCGCTCCGGCCCGTCGGCACCGCCGGGACTCGTCACGCGGACCCGCGGTGGCACGGCCCCGGCGGCGCGAAGGGGGGCGGGCGGCATGGCGGGCGGCGCGGCGACGACGTGGATCACGGTGTGGAGCACGACATGAGAAGGGCCGCGCACTGAAACAGCCCCTGGAACGAGAATCCCGTATGCGACCGGATGGACGCCGCCCGGGCGCGCTTGGTTCCACCGTACGAGTGAGAGACTTCCGGCCAGCCCGGGTCCCGGGCGGCGCGGGCATACGATCCGGACGGCCGCCGGGTCCGTCCCCTCCGTTCTGCCCGCTCCCGGTCCCCTCCATGCCTCCCGACCGGACCGGCGCGCGGCCAGGCCGTACGCGCCCCCCGACCGGGTCTCGCGGATGTGGAACAGGCCACCGCGTCGTCCTGGATCTGGACATGCCCCAAATGGCCTGTGTAGAAGTGGTGGCATTGCTGTCGATCAATGACGAGTAGTAGCGAATCGAGGCGAAACGCGCCCTTTGGCCGTCATCGCTCCACACCGGCCGTACCTGGGGGTTCCGCATGGCACGTAGCACGTCAGGAGTGGCGGCATGACCGAGTCCCACCCGTCGTCGTCGACACCCTCCGAGCCGGGCGAGCCCGGCAGCGCCGGCGGGCTGACCGTCCTCGACCCACCGGGCTTCCCCGGCCCCGCCGACGCGCAGGACGGCGCGGCGGACGTCCGCACGGCACCGGCCGCCGGGGTGCAGGACCGTTTGGCCGGACGACTGTCCGATTTCACCAGCCTGCACCGGCACACCGAACAGCTCGCCCGCGCCCGCGGCCTCGCCGCCACCCTGGACACCGTCCTCGCCTCCGGCGCCGCCCTGCTCGGCGCCCGCCGCGGCGTCCTGGTCACCCGGATGCCCGGCGGCAGGCCCGGCCAGCCCGTCGGCCTCGGCCTCGACCGCGCCAGCCTCGGCGCGCTGGAGACCGTCCCGCCCGAGCAGAGCCTGCTCGCCAGGCTGCTGCGCGAACAGGACCGGCCCGAACGGCTGCACTCCCCCGACCTCGCCGAGGACCCGGCCACCGGCGCCCGGCTGCGCGAACTCGCCGCCCAGCTCGGCCTCGGCGGCTGCTACGGCCTGCCGCTCGCCACCGAGGAGGACGGCCCGCTCGCCGCCGCCCTCTGGTTCTACGACGAACCCGCCGAACCCACCGAGCGCCAGCGCGAGCTCGCCCACCGCTACGCCGGGATCGCCGCCCCGCTGCTCGCCAAGCAGCTGGAGGCGGACAAGGTCCGGCGCACCACCGAGGCGCTGCGCCGCGGCCTGCTGCCCGACCGGCTCCCCCAGCCCGCCGGCCTGCGGCTGGCCGCCCGGATCCTCCCGGCCGGCCTGGACCGCTCCTGCGGCAGCGACTGGTACGACGCCATCCCGCTGCCGGACGGCACCGTCGGCCTCACCGTCGGCTCCGTCTCCGGCGACGGCCCCGGCGCGGGCCCCGGCTCCGCCCCCGGCGCGGCCGCCGCGATGGGCAGGATCCGGGCCGCGCTGCGCGCCTACGCCGTCCTGGAGGGCGAGGACCCGGTGTCCGTCCTCGGCGACCTGGAACTGCTGCTCAAGACCACCGAACCGGCCCGCACCGCCACCGCCGTCTACGCCTGGGTGGAACCCGAGGAGCGCCGGATCACCCTGGCCGGCGCCGGCCACTGCCCGCCCGTCCTGGTCGGCTGGCACGGCGCCGAGTTCGTGGAGACCTCGCTCTCCGCCCCGCTCGGCATGCTGGCCTGCTGGGAGGCCCCCGGCGTCGAGCTCACCGCCGACCGCGGCGACACCCTGCTGCTCTACACCGAGGGGCTGGCCCGCCGCTGCGGCCCGACCCTGCACGCCGGCCAGGCCAACCTGCGCCGGGCCGCCGCCGACGCCCCGCGCGACGTGCGGATCGACCCGGACCGGCTCTGCGCCCACCTGCTGGCCGTCTGCCCCGACCCCGAGCCCGGACCGGCCACCGACGACCTGCTGCTGCTCGCGGCCCGCTTCGAATAGCCGCCCCGAACAGTCGTCCCGACCCCGAACGGGCGAGCGGCCGGGCGTCCGTACCATGGACGCACGGCCGCCCGCGCGTGTCGCGATCCGACACTCCCCCGAGGGGCGGCGGTACCACCCCAAGGAGGCGTTACACGTGACCGAGGACCGCACGCCCGCAGTGGCCGAGAACCCCGAAGCCGACGGCGGCGACGAGCCGCAGCAGTTCAAGGGCCGCAAGAACGGCCTGTACGGCGAGGTCTCCGACGAGCTGGCCGCCTCGATGAAGACCGGTTGGGCCGACACCGACCTGCACGGCCTCGTCCCGGTCGCCCAGGCCCCGTACGCGGCCGAGCGCCGCGCCCGGCTCTCCGCCGCCTACCCCGGCGAGCGGCTGGTCGTCCCGGCCGGCAACCTGCGGGTGCGTTCCAACGACACCGACTACAGCTTCCGCGCCGCCAGCGAGTACGTGCACCTCACCGGCGACCAGACCGAGGACGCCGTGCTCGTCGCCGAGCCCACCGGCGACGCCGGCCACGAGTTCGCCCTCTACCTGCTGCCCCGCTCCGACCGCGAGAACGGCGAGTTCTGGCTGGACGGCTACGGCGAGCTGTGGGTCGGCCGCCGCAACAGCCTGGGCGAGCAGGAGCAGCTGCTCGGCCTGCCGGCGCGCGACGTGCGCAAGGCCGCCGAGGAACTGGCCGGGCGCACCAAGGACTCCTCGGTGCCCACCCGGATCGTCCGCGGCTACGACGCCGGCCTGGAGGACACCCTGGCCGACGTGCTGGACGCCGACCGGGACGCCGAGTTCAAGGAGTTCCTGAGCGGCCTGCGGCTGGTCAAGGACGAGTGGGAGGTCGGCGAGCTGCGCGCCGCCTGCGACGCCACCGTCAAGGGCTTCACCGACGTGGTCCGCGAGCTCGGCCAGGCCGTCGCCACCTCCGAGCGCTGGATCGAGGGCACCTTCTGGCGCCGCGCCCGGGTCGAGGGCAACGACGTCGGCTACGGCACCATCGCCGCCGCCGGCCCGCACGCCACCACCCTGCACTGGGTCCGCAACGACGGCGACGTCCGCCCCGGCGAGCTGCTGCTGCTGGACGCCGGCGTGGAGACCCACACCCTCTACACCGCCGACGTCACCCGCACCCTGCCGATCGACGGCCGCTTCAACGAGCTCCAGCGCAAGATCTACGACGCCGTGTACGACGCCCAGGAGGCCGGCATCGCCGCGGTGAAGCCCGGCGCCCGCTTCCGCGACTTCCACGACGCCTCGCAGCGCGTGCTCGCCGAGCGCCTGCTCGCCTGGGGTCTGCTGGACGCCTCGGCCTACGACGTCGAGAAGGTCCTGGAGCTGGGCCTCCAGCGCCGCTGGACCCTGCACGGCACCGGCCACATGCTCGGCCTCGACGTCCACGACTGCGCCCACTCGCGCCGCGAGGAGCACGCCGACGCGCTGCTGGTGCCCGGCATGGTCCTCACCGTCGAGCCCGGCCTGTACTTCCAGCAGGACGACCTGACCGTGCCGCAGGAGTACCGCGGCATCGGCGTCCGGATCGAGGACGACATCCTGGTCACCGCCGACAGCAACGAGAACCTCTCGGCCGGCCTGCCGCGCCGCGCCGACGAGGTCGAGGCCTGGATGGCCTCGCCGGCCTGAGCCACCCGCCGAGGGCCCGGCCTCCCCGTGGTGGGGAGGCCGGGCCCTCGTGTCACTTGGTGACCTTGACGGAGATCTTCTTCTCGCCGAGCACGGTCAGCTTGCTTCCGTTGTACGGAAGCGTCACCTGCGCCGAGACCGGCATGTCCCCCGGGCCGTTCCCGGCGCCCAGGGTCAGCCGGTAGGTGACCTTCCTGGTCTGCCCCGGGGCCAGGGAGAACAGCGACGCCTGGTCCGCCACCGCGTAGCCCATGTCGCTGCCCGGCCCCATCGGCGCCGGCCTCCAGGTGTCGCCGTCCTGACGCTCCAGCTTGCCGTCGTTGGGCCCCTGCACGACCTGCACCGGCGGCGAACCCGGGTAGGGCTCCGTGACGACCAGCGGCTGCAACCGGCCGTAGGTGTTCTGGCTGGTGTTCCGGAAGGTCACCGAGAAGGTGACGGCCGAACTCCCCGCCGTCAGCTGCTGACCGGCCGCCAGGCCGTCGAAGGCGACCGCGATGTCGTTCCGGTTGGCCTCCGTGGGCGGCGCCTGGCGGCCGCTCAGGTCGAGGGTGTTGACGATCGTCATCAGTCCGGGCTGGTAGTCGGCCTTGAGGCCGATCGCCGCGACGGACACGAAGTCCTTCGGCAGGGCCCACATCTGGGCCGTGAAGGCGTCGCCACCGCAGTTGATCTGCCACTGCGACTTGCGTGCGGCACGGCCTGCCACGGTGGGTGTGCTCCTGGTCGGGCCGACACTGTCGATCTGTCCGCTCCTGGCGAGCGTGGGGGAGTAGGACCACGCCGGGCACCAGGGCTGCGTGGACCAACCGCTGCTGGAATCCAGGTCGGGCAGCCTCGGCCAGGCCTCCGACTCCTGGTCCAGGACCGTCAGAAGCACGCCGTGCGGCAGGCAGTCCCCGGCCGACGCGTCCTGCGGAGCACTCGGGCTCAGGATGCAGAGGCTGTTGGCGGCGGGATCCGGATTGACGGCCCGCCAGCCCGGCGGGATCTTGAACTTGACGCCCCGGAAGGGGTACGTCGTCCCGGCCGGCGCGGTGGTGGCCGGGGTGGTGGCGGGGGTGGTGGGCGGCGCCGTCGTCCGGGTGCCGGCCGACGTCGGGTCGGAGAGCGGGGCCCCGGTCTCCGGGTCGGCGGCGGGACTGCCGGTGTCCGGCGAGGGGGCCGTGGGGGTCGGGGCGGCGGTCGGTTCTGGGGCCGGGCTCGGCGAGGTCGTCGTGGTGGCGGCCGGCGGGGGGACGTCCTTCCTGGCCAGCGGGTCGCCGTGGAAGGTGAGCAGGCCGATCGCCAGGGAGGCGGCCAGCGCGAAGACCGGCACGGCGGTCAGGTACACCGGGCGCAAGCGCCGCACCCGGCCGCGCGGCGGTTGCGCCGGGCGCAGGTCGTGCGCGGTGATCAGCGAGGTGCGGGCGTTCATCGCCTCGCGCAGCAGCCGTTCGGTCGCCGTCTCGGCCGGCCCGTCACCGTCTCGGCCTCCGCTCTCGCGGCCGGGGAGCTTGTCGGTCATCGAACCTTCTCCAGATGCTTTTCCAAGGCGTCCAGGGCCCGGCTGGCGGTGGACTTCACGGCGCCCCGGGACAGCCCCAGGGTCTCGGCGATCTGCGCCTCCGACAGGTCGGACCAGTAGCGCAGCACCAGCACCTCGCGCTGGCGGGGGGTCAGCTCCTGCATGGCCGCGAGCACCCGCCGGTGCTCGTCGTTGAGCACCGCGTGGTCCTCCGCGGAGGCGGCGTCGGGCTCGTGCGGCGGGACGTACTCGCGGGCGGTCTTCCGGCGGCGCAGCACCGACCGGGCGCCGTTGACCACCGCGGTGCGCAGGTACCCGAGCGCGTTGTCCAGGTCGTCCAGGTGCTCGCCGTACCGCTGGTAGAGCTGGGTGAAGGCCTCCTGGACGACGTCCTCGGCCAGGTCCTGGTGGTCGACCAGGAGGACGGCCATCCGCACCAGGCCCAGCCGGTGGGCGTGGTACAGGTCGGTCAGGGTGGGCCGGTCCTGCGCGGGCTTGCGCCCGCCGCGCAGCAGCCGGAAGCCGGAACGGCGCTGCGCCGCCTGCTCGTCACCCGGACCGGTGGGCACCTCGTCGGCCTCCTGCGCGCCGAACAGCACGGCGACCACTCCGCGAAAGGAGAAACCGCGCCCCCTCGTCGGCCCGGCGATCGGCCCGATGGCCATGGACATGCGCGTTTCCGCTTTCCCCCGGGACGGTGGCGGCTCTCGCCGGACCGTCAGGACTCCTGATCAAGATCGCGATCGGGGAGATCCTGACAGCCGCCCTCGGCCCGCCCCTCTCCGCCCCCCTACCAATGGACGTGTGACCGGGGTGGAGGTTGCAGGTGGATTCGAGCAGGATTCCCGGCCGGCCGGAACGGCTACACTCACCGCCATCCCGCCACCCGTCAGCAGGGGGTCCGCATGACCGAGCAGCACGTCGAGGGCCCGGTCGGCACCGGGCCGGGCCCGGTGCCCGTCGTCATCGGCCCCCGCCCGGAGCCGATGCACCACGTCGCGGTGTACGCCTTCGCGGGCATGGCACCCTTCGAACTCGGCGTGGTGGTGGAGGTGTTCGGGCTGGCCCGGCCCGAACTGGGCGGCCTGCTGGCAGCGCCCTGGTACGGGCTGAAGGTGTGCGCCGACCGGCCCGGGACGGCGCTGGACGCGGTGGGCGGGTTCGCGCTGACCGCCCGGCACGGGCTGGACGAACTGGCCTCGGCCGACACCGTGGTGGTCCCCGGGGTGCCGAACGCGTTCAGCGGCGCGGTCTCCCCCGGGCTGGTCACCGCGCTGCGGACGGCGCACGAGCGCGGCGCCCGGATCGTCTCGATCTGCTCGGGCGCCTTCGCGCTGGCCGCCGCCGGACTGCTCGACGGGCAGGAGGCGACCACCCACTGGCGGTACGCCGACCTGCTCCAGCAGCGCCACCCGGACGTGCGGGTCAACCCGGACGTGCTGTACGTCGACAACGGGAACGTGCTCACCAGCGCGGGCAGCGCCGCCGGGATCGACCTCTGCCTGCACCTGGTCCGCCGCGACCACGGCGCCAAGGTCGCCAACAGCGTGGCCCGCCGCTTCGTGGTGGCGCCGCACCGGGACGGCGGGCAGGCCCAGTTCATCGAGGCCGCCGTCCGCCCGGTCGAGGAGGAGGACGACGGGGTCGCCCGCAGCATGCAGTGGGCGATGGGCCACCTGGCGTCCCCGCTGACCGTCCCGCTGCTGGCCCGCGCCGCCCGGATGTCGGACCGCTCGTACCTGCGGCACTTCACGGCCCGCAACGGCACCAGCCCGATGCGCTGGGTCGTCACCCAGCGCATCGCGGCCAGCCTGCCGTTGCTGGAGTCACCGGAGGGGACGGTGGAGGAGATCGCGGCGGCGGTCGGCTTCGAGAGCGCCGCGACCTTCCGCCACCACTTCGGCCGGGTGATGCGCACCTCCCCGACCGCCTACCGGCGCTCCTTCGGGCGCGGGGTCGCGTAGCCCCCCCGCCACGCGGCCCGGCATCCGGCATCCGGCATCCGGCATCCGGCATCCGGCATCCGGCATCCGGCATCCGGCATCCGGCGGCGACTATGCCTTCTCGTGCCGGTCCGCGTTGGCGAGGATGGCGTCGTGCAGCCACTGCGCCAGGCCCGGGGCGAGGTTCTCGTAGGTGGTGGTCCACCGCGGGTCGGAGACGTACAGCCCGGCCAGGCCGCGGTGGATGGTGAACGTGCAGTCGTAGAAGTTCTGGCAGATGTGCTGCCGGTGCGCCTCGGCGAGGTCCGTGGCGGCGGCGCCGTCGGCGGGTTCGCCGGCGGCGAGCGCCTCGACCAGGCGGGTGTTGAGGTCGGCCATCTCCGTCTGGATCCGCTGCCAGTCGGCCTTGCCGTAGCCGCCGGTGCGGCGCTGCGACTCGGCCCAGGCCGCGGTGTCGCCCCAGCGCTGTTCGGCCTCCTGCTCCCACTCCTCCTGGTAGCCCTCGCCGAAGATCTCGAACTTCTCCTCCGGGCTCAGCTGAATGCCCATTCTTCGTGCCTCCATGGCGTGTTCGACGGCTGTGGCGAGGTCCTGGAGGTGCCTGATCCGGTCGGTCAGCAGTCGGTGCTGCCGCCGGAGGTGCTCGCTCGGGCTGACCGAGTCGTCGTCCAGGATCGCCGCGATCTCTTCCAGGGGGAACCCGAGTTCGCGGTAGAAGAGGATCTGCTGCAACCGGTCGAGGTCGGCGTCCTGGTAGCGGCGGTAGCCGGTCCGGGTGCGGCCCGCGGGGGACAACAGGCCGATCTCGTCGTAGTGGTGCAGGGTGCGGACGGTCACCTTGGCGATCTTGGCCACGGCGCCGACCGAGTAGCCCTCGCTGCTCATCCGGGTTCTCCCTTCGTGCTGACCACCAGCCTCCGCTCTCACGCCGCGTGAGGGTCAAGCCGTCCTCGGGAGGGAGGGCACCGACGCCGTGACTGCGCCCGTGCCTGCGCCCGTGCCTGTGCCTGTGCCTGTGCCTGTGCCTGTGCCGGTCAGGCTCCGGTGCCGGTCAGGACGCGCTCACGCCGCCGGGAGGAACGGCGCCGCCCCTCGCCGTCCGCCGGGGTCCGCGGGCGGCGCGTCTGCTGGGTGGGCCAGAACAGCACGTACGCGGCGGAGACCACCACGAAGGCCAGCCGGACGAAGCCGCGGCCCGCGTCGGACGGGATGAGCAGCGTCCCGCCGTACAGCGCCGCCAGCGCTATCCAGCTCCACCACGGGACGAGCCGCTTCTGCCCGACCGCGTCCCAGAGCAGGGTGCCGAGCAGGATCGAGGCCGTGTAGTAGGTGTAGACGCTCGGGTCGAGCAGGATCCGGGCGTCCGCACCGAGCAGCACCACGGCCGGCCAGCGGCCGCGCCAGACCGCGATGGTGCCGAGGCCGAGGCCGAGGGCGAACTGGGTCGGACGGTCCCACCAGGGGGTGGCCGGGTCGGTCACCCCGAACCAGCGCAGTGCGGAGGCCGGCTGGTTGGGGATGGTGAACTTGGCGGCCGCCAGGGTATCCAGATTGCCCAGGTAGAAGGGCAGCCAGGCGATCGCCACCAGTCCGACGAACCAGAGCGCGCTGCGCAGCCAGGCGGGCCTGGGCAGCGCCAGGATCAGCGGGGCGAAGGCGATCGCCCAGGGCTTGGAGTCCACCGCCAGCGCCAGGTAGACGCCGACCATGGTGGGTTTGCCGCGGGCCAGGGCGTGCACGGCGAGGGTGGTGAAGAACAGCGCCAGGACGTCGTCCAGGTGCGCGAAGCGGACCGAGACCTCGACCCACATCGGGATGAACGCCAGCCCGGCGATCAGCAGGCGCTGCTGGAGCCGGCGGTGGTTGGTGCCGGTGCCCAGGTAGTACAGGGCGGCGGTGCGACCGATCAGGACCAGCATCACCAGGCCGAGCCCGGACATCGCCGCCTCGGCGATCAGCTGGCCGGTGTGGGCCGAGAACGGGGCCGTGAGCCGGGCCACGGCCAGGCTGACCGGGCCGATCTGCAGCTCCGGGTGGTGGGCGTAGAGCGCCAGCCCGCCGTCCGGGTGGTCGCTGAAGAGCAGCTGCTCACCCTGGCGCAGGTAATGCCAGGAGAAGCCTCCGCTGGGCTCGACCAGGAAGAACCAGAGCACCGTCCAGGCCACCAGCAGAACGTGGTGCCTGCGCAGCGGCAGCCCCGCGATCCGCCCGGTCGCCGACTCGTAGTCGGTGGCCGTCCGTGCCGTGCGTGATCCCCGCACCTGTCCCTCTCCCCGCCGGTTCCGCCCCCCTCCGGCCGGACATCCTATGTGACGGAGGTGTCCCGCCCGCGCCGCCCGGAGGTCCGTCGAACGGACGGCCGGGCGGCGCGGGCGGTTGTCAGGCGGGTACCGCCTCGGTGTGACGGCTGGAGCGTGCCTTGCGGCCGCGGTCAGCCCTGCGGGGCCGACTTGCGGCGGCGCAGCGCCACGAGGGTGCCGACACCGGCGAGCAGCACGGCGCCGCCGGCCACGGCGATGGCGGTGGTGTCGTCACCGCCACCGGTCTGGGCCAGGGCCTTGTCGCCGTTGTCGGCGGCGGCCTTGGCCTTGGTGACGGCGGCCGGGGTGAGCGGCGGCGGGGTGAGGGTCGGGACGGCCACCGGGAAGTCGATCGGGCCGGCGGTGTCGCCGTTGCCGTCGGCCGGGGCCGGGGCGGAGGTCGACGCGGAGGCGGAGCCGGACGGCTCGCCCGTGGCCGGGGTGGTCGGGGTGGTCGGCGGGACCGAGGGCGACGGCGTGGTCGGCTCGGCGCTCGGGGTGGCCGAGGTGGTGGCCGTGGCCGTGGCGGTGGCCGTGGCCGTCGGCGACGTGCTCGCGGTCGCCGAGTGGGAGGGCGTCGGCGAGGTGGAGGTGGTCGGCGAGGTGCTCGCGGTCGGGCTGGGCTTGCCGGTGTGGGTCGGGGTGATGGTCGGGCTCGGCTTTCCGCCACCGCCCGCCTTGATCACGAAGCCCGCGCCGCGGACGCCGTCGCAGCTGAGGTGGCCCCCGTCGACCGGCGCGTGGGTCTCGTCGTCGAGCTCGGCGGAGAACACCACGGGGACGACGCCGGCCCGGCCGAGCGGCGCCTCCGAGGTGAAGGAGACCCGGACCTTGATCGAGAAGCTCTTGCCGTGGTTCACGACGAGCAGGTCGTCGTCGGTGGGGTTGCCGTCCTGGCCGAGGGCGCCGAGCAGGGTGAGGACGGACTTGTCCTTGTCCTCGCCGCCGTCGGCGGCGACCGAACCGGTCTGCCACTGGCCGCCGGGCAGCTGGTACTGGACCTTGAGGTCCTTCGCCTTGAGCGAGCCCGCCTTGTTCTTGAACTTGAGCAGCGGGAGGAAGAGGAAGTCGTGCTTCGTCGAGTTGTCGATCTTGAAGGTGAAGTCGCGGGCGTCGCCGCCGGCGATGAAGGTGCCGGGCACGCCGTTCACCGAGAGGTCGAGGCTCTGGTGGGAGGCCTTGCCGGCCGCCTGGGCGGCGGCGGACGGGGAACCGGTGGTGCCGACGGCCATGGCGCCCTGGGCGCCGGACAGCACGAGCGAGGACGCGAGCGCGGCGACGCCGGCAAGGGCAAGACTGCGACGTATGGACAAGGGAGACCTCACGGAAGAGTCCGGGCGAGGCCCGGGGCGCGGCGGGGCGGGCGGCCGTGGACGCCTCGAACCCCTCGCGAAGCTTGAAAGTCCGACGGAGATTACCGAAGGATCCGGCCACTCCGGAAGGCGGGTGTCACGCTGGGGACCACTCACGGGACGGGAGTGCCCGAATCGCCCAATTCCGTCCTGCGGTAAGGCTTTTGCTCTTTGCCGAAAGATGACCGGAGAGTGACGGGTACACGCCCGGAGGACCGTATCGCACGGCCTCGCGTAGCGTGAAGCGATCGGTTGTGTGAACGTCCGGTGAGCGCCCGTGTGAGCGCCCGCCGGAACGGGTGCGCGGGCTCAGCCCGTGAAGAAGGACTTGGCCGCGATCAGCGCCCGCTCGTCGCGCAGCACGTCCCCGGGGCGGGTGCCGTTGCCGAGCAGCGCGCCGCCCCAGCGCATCCCCATGTACTCGGCCGTCAGCCGGAGCGTGCCGATCAGCGGTTCGGCCTTGTCGTCCTCGGTGGCGAGGGCGGTGACGCCCCAGATGGTGCCGCCGCGCATCCGGGCACGGAAGTCCGCCCCGGGCTGCCGGAGCCAGGACGACCAGTGGTCGAGGTAGAGCTTCGCGCTGGTCGGCAGCGAGTACCAGTACAGCGGTGCGACGAAGACCAGGTCGGTGGCCGCCGACGTGGCGTCCAGCAAGGTCCGTTCATGACCGACCGGCTCGGGGTAGCGGCCGTCCCCGACGTGCCGCAGGTCCTCGAAGGGCGGCAGCGGGTGCTCGCTCAGCCGCAGCCAGCGCTGCTCCGACCCGGCCGGCAGGCTCGCCTCGGCGGCCAGCCGGGCGAGTTGCTCGGAGTTGCCGCCGGCACGCGAACTGGCGTCGAGGAACAGAAAGGTGCGCGGCGCCTCGGCGCCCGCCGGCTGGTCAGCCATCGAAACTCCCCCGGTCGGTGGTGCGGATGGAGGTGCGAGCACCCCCCGCACCCCGGTTATTCCACGTCCGGAGCCCGGGAGTTCACTCAGGCGGGCAGGCCGGCCCGGCGCCGGGCGACGGCCGCGACGGCCGCCCAGTCCTTGTCCGCGTCGCCGTGGGCCAGCGCGTCCAGGAAGGCGTCCCGCAGGATGCCGCCGAACGGGAGCGGGACGTTCCGCGCGGCCCCGGCCTCCAGGGCCAGGCCGACGTCCTTGAGTCCCAGCGGCAGTCTGAACCCGGCCGGCTCGTAGCGGCGTTCGGCCACCATCGCCCCGTAGCCGGAGTAGACCGGCCCCGGGAACAGCGTGCCGGTGAGCATCTCGACCAGGTCGGTCGGCCGGACGCCGTGGGCCTCGGCCAGGCTGCACGCCTCGGCCATCGACTCGATCGCGCAGGCCAGCAGGAAGTTGGTGCTGATCTTGGCGGTGTTGGCCTGTCGCGGGCTCGCACCGAAGTGCCAGGTGCGCTCCCCCATCGCGGCGAACAGCGGCTCCGCGCGGGCCAGCAGCTCCGGCGCGCCGGCGGTCAGGATGTTCAACCGGCCGGCCGCCGCGACCGGCGGACGGCCGAGGACCGGGGCGGCCAGGTAGCCGATGCCGTGCTCGGTGTGCAGCGCCTCGGCGCGCTCGGCGAGCCCGACGGAGATGCTGGCCATGTTGACGTGCAGGGTCGTCGCGGCGCCCGCGAGCAGGGCGGGGTCGAGCAGCAGCCGTTCGACCGCCTCGTCGTTGGCGAGCATGGAGACCACGGTGTCGGCGGCGTACACCTCGGCGAGCGTGCCGGCCGCCTCGGCGCCCTCGGCCACGAGGGCGGCCACCGGCTCGGGCGAGCGGTTCCAGACCCGGACGGCGTGGCCGGCCCGCAGCAGGCTGCCGGCCATGCCCCGCCCCATCGCGCCCAACCCCACGAAGCCGATCGTCGCCCCGGCCATCGCACACTCCCGTCGCCGTCACCGCCACCGTCACCGCACTGCGGATGACTGTACGTCAGGAGACGGTGGCCCCTGCGTACTGGACGGACTCACGCGCAGGCGCGCTCCGGCAGCCGGACGCGGCCGCGCTCCAGTTCGGTGACCACCCGGTGGCTCAGCAGCTCGTACTGGGCCTGGAGCCGGCCCGGGCGGGCCGGGCGGGCGACCGGACGGCCGGGGCTGACCAGCTCGTCCGGCCCGAACTGCTCGCGGGTGAGGTCGATCTCGATGCCGGTGGCGAAGCGGTTCCACCAGTGCAGATCCGTCCGGATCCCGCCGACGTGCACCTCGCCCATCATCAGCTCGCCGCCGAGCAGGTCGTGCACCACCATCGCCGTCACCCCGCACTGGCCGCGGGCGGGATTGTCGGGACGCCAGTGGGCCAGATCCTCGGGCGCACAGGTGTCGACACCCCAGGAGGAGCGGATCGCACGTTCGATGTCGTTGAGGGTCCACGCCGTCATACCGGGAAGCCTGCCATGCACCACTGACAGCGGCACCGGCTTTTCAGAGGGCCACCCCGTGTTCTGCGGAGACCTTCTCGATCTTCACCCGAACGAGCAGTTCCCCCGGCACGCCGTTCCGGGCCCCGTACTGCTCCGCGACGTCCTCCCCCATGTACCGGGCGGCGATCCGGGTGGCCCAGGCGCGCACCTCGGACAGGTCCTCGCTCAGCCGGGCGGTGCCCTGCACGAGGACGTACGCGAAGGGCGGCCGGTCGTCGTCCACGCAGATCATCACCCGGCCGTCGCGGGCCAGGGTGCGGCCCTTGACGGTGCCCGCACCGGTGTTGAAGACGAGCTCGTCGCCGTCCAGCAGGAACCAGACCGGCGCGACGTGCGGGCGGCCGTCGGCCCGGGTGGTGGCGAGCTTGGCGGTGCGGGTGCCCTCGGAGAGGAACGCCCGCCACTGGTCATCGGTCATCGTCGGCATACCGCCCATCCTGGCCGGTCGGCCCGCCCCGCGCACCAGGGGGACGGGCCGACCGGCCAGGGGGTCACTTCGCCAGTGCGGCGACACCCGCCTGCGCGAACTGCTCGTCCAGGTCGCCGCTCGGCGCGCCCGCGACACCGATCGCCGCGACCGGGGCGCCCTTGGACTGCACCGGGGCGCCGCCGGCCAGGAACAGCGTGCCCGGGATGTCCTTGAGGGTCGGGGCCTGGGCCAGTCGCTTGGTCAGCTCCGAGGTCGGCGCGTTCCAGGAGACCGCCGTGAACGCCTTGCGCTGCGCCGACTCCGGGGACTGCGGGCCGGCGCCGTCGCCCTTGAGCAGCACCCGGGTGACGCCGTCCCGGTCGACGACCGCGACCGAGACGTGCTGGCCGGCCTTGGCCGCCGCGTCCAGGGTCGCCTGGGCGGCGCGGGTCGCGGCGTCGAGGGTCAGACCGGTGCTCTGGGCGAGGTTCTTGTTCTGGGTGTCGACCTTCACCGCGGCCGGCGCGGCCGGGGTCTCGGAGGTCTCGGCGCTGGCCGAGACGGCGCCCACGGTGGCGGCGAGCGCGGCGGCGGCGAGGGTGCCGGTCAGCACCCGGGTGCGCACGGAGATCTTCTTCATGGTCCAGCTCCTCAGCGGATCGGCGAACGGGATCGGGGCCGCCGGGCGGCAGGGGGTCCGCCCGGCTCCACCTCGATCCTCCGGCCGGGGCGGGGCCCGCCACATCGACGCTCCGGCGCGACCGCGCGGGCATGATGGAGGACAACCCCGTCAACCGATCGGCTGATGCGGGACCGGGCCGAACGGGCCACCATCGAGGGATCGGTGCAGGTCGGTGCGCCGGGCGCACCGGGCGCACCGTCGAGGCGGCCGGTGCCCGTCCCGGCGCCGATCGCCCGCCGAGGCGCCCAGGTGCCGACCGCCCGTCCAGCCAGGAGCCAGCCGTGCAGCAGCCCCGCCCCGCCGCCGGTCACGACGCCGGCGACCCGGACGCGGGCCGCCTGGCGGTGCTGCTCGACTCCGCCTTCCTGCTGCTGCTCGCCGCCTCGCTCAGCCGCTACCTCACCCACCACCCCGGCAACCCCCGGATCCCCTGGGTGATCGGGCTGAGCATCGCCCTCGCCCTCGCCCAGCCGGCCGGCTCCTGGCTCGCGCACCGCCACCCGCCACCACCGCCGTCACCAGTGCCCACGCCCACGCCCGGGGCTGAAGCTGCGCCCGACAAACGGGTTCCGCGTCGGCGCCGGTGGCCGCTGGCACTGGTGGTCGCGCTCTGGGTGGTGCTGGTGCTGCTCGCGCCGAGCTTCGCCTGGTGCGCCGTCCCGCTGATCTACACCGCGCTGCGCACGCTCCCCGCCCGGGCGGCGATCCCGCTGGTGGCGGCCCTGACGCTGCTGGTGGTGATCGCCGAGCTCCGGCTGGCCGGCGGGGCGGACGCCACCCTCGTCCTGCTGCCGTTCGCGGTAACCGCGCTCGCCACCGGCGTGTTCCTGTTCATGGACCGGCAGGACGCCCGGCAGCGCGCCCTGATCACCGACCTGGTCCGCACCCGGCGCGAACTCGCCGCCACCGAACGGCGGCAGGGCACCCACGCGGAGCGCGAGCGGCTGGCCATGGAGATCCACGACACCCTGGCCCAGGGGCTGTCCAGCCAGCAGATGCTGTTGCAGGCCGCCGAGCGCACCTGGGACACCGAGCCGACGACCGCCCGCACCCACGTCCGGACCGCCGCCGAGGTGGCGGCCCGCAACCTGGCCGAGGCCCGCCGCTTCGTCCACGACCTCGCGCCGGCCGAACTCGCCGACGGCCGTCCGCTCGACCAGGCGCTGCGCGCGCTCGCCGGGCGGGAGGCCGCCGAGAGCGGTCTGCCGGTCCGCTTCCACTTGGACGGCACGCCCGTCCCGCTGCCCGCCGCCGCGCAGTCCGCGCTGCTGCGGATCGCCCAGGGCGCGCTGGCCAACGTCCGGGAGCACGCCGGAGCGTCGGCCGCGGCGATCACCCTGTCCTACCTGGGCGACCAGGCCGTCCTGGACGTCGCCGACGACGGGCAGGGCTTCGACCCTGGCGCGGTCGGGGCGGCCGGCGGCCGCGGGTACGGGCTGCCCGCGATGCGCGCCCGGCTACGGCAGTTCGGTGGCACCCTGACCGTGGAGAGCACCCCCGGCGAGGGCACCGTCGTCTCCGCCGCGATCCCCCTGGAGTCTCAATGATGAAGTCAAGATGCCTGCGCGACCGGTGGGGCGGAGGTGAAGATCCGGTTGTCGCGCAGGAGCGCCCACAGCACGTT
>NZ_JBHXML010000096.1:0-32342 GCF_042720345.1 Kitasatospora sp. NPDC058478
GCAGGGGGGACCCTGTGGGAGAGTAGGACGCCGCCGAACAATCATTCACAGAGAACCCCCATCCGGGAAACCGGATGGGGGTTCTCTGCATTTCCAGACAATCTCAAAAATCCGCTCGGGCTATGTCCACCCGCAGGTGGTGCTAGGACCACCTCGCAATTGGGGTGGCATGGCCAGTGCCTGGAGCGGGTCGTTCGTGAACACTTGTGGAGGACGATCGAGACCGGCATCAGGAGCTTCCGTGGCAACAGCGAGTCGAACGAGCGGTGCGACGGTGCGCGCGCAGACCGAGGCGGCCGTCGCGTCGGGCGGCCAGGGGCTGGCGCGGCTGGCTCTCCTGGTGGTGGGCGCGGTGCCGGGGCTGGTGCTGCCGGTGGGGGCGGCGATGGCGGCGGGTGGGGTCACGGCCTCGGTCTTCCAGGATTCCTACTACCCGGTGGTCCTGTTCGGCCTCGCGGTGGCGGCCGTCGCCGGCGCCCTGGTGGCGGCTCTGTTCGTGCGCCGCACGGCGAGCCGGACGCGCCAGCAGCTGGAGCGCTGGTACGGCATCCGCCTGCCGGCCGTGTACCAGCCACGGCCCGCGTTGGAGCTGGACGAACGCGGGCACTGGTGGACGGGCTACTCGTACCACCGCTCCCGGATGGTCGCGAAGTACGCGCAACTGCTGCACTGGGGCGCCCGGGACCGGACGACCCGGTCGGAGGTGGCCTGGCTGGCCATCAGCCCCGCCCTGGTGGTGGCGCTGGCGGGCCCGGTGGCCGTCCTGATGGTGCTGGGCGTGGCCTGCATCCTGACGCCGCTGTCTGTGGACGGGTTCGGGCCGGTGCCCGCACGCCTGGTGTCGGTCCTGCTGAGCGCCGTGCTCGGGCTCGGCATGGTGGCGGTCGGGGTGCTCGTGGCGCCGTACGCGGTGCGCGGGTACGCCGAGGCGGCCCGCCGGGTGCTGGACCAGGACGGCCGGGCGACGCACGCCCAGCTGACCAGGCGGGTGGCCGAGCTGACCGAGACCAGGGCGGACGCGGTCGGCGACCAGGCGGCGGAGCTGCGGCGGATCGAGCGGGACCTGCACGACGGCGCGCAGGCGCGACTGGTCGCGATAGGGATGACGCTGGGCACCATCGAGCACCTGATGGATACCGACCAGGCGGCCGCCCGGGAACTGCTCTCCGAGGCGCGGCAGTCCTCGGCCCGGGCGCTCCAGGAACTGCGGGACCTGGTCCGCGGCATTCACCCGCCGGTGCTCGCCGAGCGTGGACTGGGCGACGCCGTGCGCGCCTTGGCGCTGGACAGCGCCCTGCCGACCGAGGTGTGCGTGAGCCTGCCGGACCGTCCGCCGGCGCCGGTGGAGGCGGCGGCCTACTTCAGCATCTGCGAGCTGCTGGCCAATGCGGCCAAGCACTCCGGGGCGGAGCAGGTGTGGGTGGACATCCTGTACCGGGCCGGGCTCCTGCGGATCACGGTGACGGACGACGGGGTGGGTGTGGCGGATCCGTCCCGGGGCACCGGCCTGCGCGGGATCGAGCGGCGATTGGGTACCTTCGACGGTGTCCTCGCCATCGACAGCACGTCGGGCGGTCCGACCACCATCACCTTGGAGCTGCCGTGCGAGTTGTCCTCGCCGAGGACCTCTACCTCCTTCGCGAAGGCCTGATCCGACTGCTGGAGGCGCACGGTTTCACCATCGCCGCGGCCGTGGAGACGGGCCCCGAACTGCTGGAGGCGTTGCTGACCCACCGGCCGGACGTGGCCGTGGTCGACGTCCGGCTGCCCCCGACGCTCACCGACGAGGGGCTGCAGGCGGCGCTGAAGGCCCGCAAGGAGATCCAGGGTTTGCCGGTGCTGGTGCTGTCGCAGCACGTTCAGCAGCTGTACGCGCGCGAGCTGCTGGCCGACGGCACCGGCGGGATCGGATACCTGCTGAAGGACCGGGTGTTCAACGCCGACCAGTTCATCGACGCGGTCCGCCGGGTGGCGGCCGGCGGAACGGCGATGGACCCGGACGTGATCGCGAAGCTGATGCAGATCACCTCGCGTCGGCCCGGCCCGTTGCTGCGGCTGTCCCCGCGCGAGCGCGAGGTGCTGGAGCTGATGGCCGAGGGCTGCTCCAACTCGGCGATCGCCGCCCGCCTGGCGGTCAGCGACGGTGCGGTGGCCAAGCACATCGCCAACATCTTCACCAAGCTCGAACTGGCCCCCGCCGAGGATGCCAACCGCCGGGTGCTCGCGGTGCTGACCTACCTCAACGGAACGGCCGGGCCGAAGGGCTGACGATCCGCCCGGTCCACGGCGGGCGGGTCGTCAGCCCCGGACGGTGACACGCCAGGCTGCGGAAACGCTGAAACAGGTGTACGAGTAAACTCCGGTGGGCCGAGCCCGGAGGTCGCTCAGCCGTCCGGCGCCCCGACAAGCGGGAACCGGCAGCCGAGGCAGCGTACGGCAGCAGCCGACATCCAGGGGTTGATAGACGTAATGGCACGCCCAACGCTCACCAAGGCCCATCGGGGCCTGCTCGGCCTGGTCGCGGCCGGCGCCTGCATCATCTCGGGCATCGGCTTCGCGGGCTCGTACAACGCGGTGCGCGAACTGGCCCAGGAGAAGGGCTTCGGGGCCTTCTCCTACGCCTTCCCGATCGGCGTCGACGCCGGCATCGTCGTACTCCTCTCGCTCGACCTGGTACTGACCTGGCTGCGGATTCCCTTCCCGATGCTGCGGCAGACCGCCTGGGTGCTGACCGTCGCCACCATCGCCTTCAACGCGGCCGCCTCCTGGGGCGATCCGCTCGGCATGGGGATGCACGCCGTCATCCCGGTGCTCTTCGTGGTCGTGGTCGAGGCCTCCCGGCACGCGGTCGGCCGGATCGCGGCGATCACGGTCGACCGGCACATGGATTCGGTCCGGATGATGCGCTGGCTGCTCTCCCCGGTGCCGACCTTCAAGCTCTGGCGCCGGATGAAGCTGTGGGAGCTGCGCTCCTACGACGAGGTCGTCCGGCTGGAGCAGAACCGCCTGGTCTACCGGGCGCAGCTGCGCTTCCGGTACGGCCGCGGCTGGCGCCGCTCGGCGCCGATCCAGGCCCTGCTGCCGCTCAAGCTGGCCAAGTACGGGGTGCCGCTGGACCCGACGCTGTTCGATCGTCTGGACGAGGAGGCGCGCGAGCGCGAGGCCCGGGAGGCTCTGGCGGAGAAGGAGGCACTGGAGCTCCAGCGGCAGGACGGCCGCGCCGCCACGGCCATCGCCCCGGCCGAGGCCGCCGCCCCCGCGGCTCCCGTCGCCGCCGCCCCCGCTTCGGCTTCGGCCCGCCCGGAGCCGGCCCGGCAGGCGCAGCAGATATCGCAGGTCCAGCCTCAATCCCAGGCCCAGGCTCAGACCCACGTCCAGCCCCAGCCCCAGCCCCAGCCCGAACCGGCCGCGGCCCCGGCTCCGGTCGCCGTCGCGCCGATGTCCGCCGAGGTGGCCGCGCCGATGCTGGCGAAGCTGGCAGCCGTCCGGCTGCGTGCCGCGCAGGAGCCGAACGGCGTGGCGGAGGAGGCCCCGCAGCCGCACCGCGAGGAGCTGAACGTGTGGACCGAGCGCCCGGTGCGCACCATGGGCCACCCGTCCGACGCCGCCCCCGGCGGGCGGGTGCCCGGCCAGGCCTCGCCGTGGTTCAAGCCCCCGCGTCCGGTCGCCGAGGAGCCGGTCCTCCCGCAGCAGCCCCAGGCCCAGGTCGCCCAGGAGGCGGGGTTCGCCGCCGAGCCGCAGCCCCGTCACCCGGGGCAGCCCCTCCCGGCTGGGCAGCCCGCTCCGGCCGAGCAGCCCGTCCACGACGAGCAGTTCGTTGCGGCCGAGCAGCCCCCCGTCCACGACGAGGAGTCCGCGCCGCGCTCGGCCCCGTCCCGGCTGGATCCGGACCTGGCCTATGACGCGCTGGTCAGCTACATGGACAACCACGAGCACCAGCCGGACCCGCAGCGCCTCGCCGAGTGGCTGACCAAGCAGTACGGCGTCACCGGCAACCGCCCGGACGGCTCGGTCCACCCCAAGGACGTCGCCGAGCTCTACCCGCAGCTGCGCGACCGCTACGCCGCCGCCGGGAGGGACTGACCCGGGCCGCCTCGGCCGGACGCCCCGTGGAACGTTCCTCCGTCGAACGCTTCTCCGTCCACCGCTCGGTCGGCCGTTGACGCCCGATCCGGCCGGAGCTACCTTCTCCTCAACAAATTGTTGAAGTGCTGGTCCGGCGTGGAGGAGTGCGGATGTCGCAGGTCGAGGTCGACGGTAACGGACCGACGGGCGGGGCCTCCTTCTCCGCCACCGCCCGCGCCGCCGTGGAGGCGCTGCTCGCCCCGGTCGACGCCGACCTGGCGCGCCGCTATCCCGGCGACACCGGTACCAGGCAGCCGGTGCACACCGTCTACGTCCCGGCCGACGCCTTCGCCGCCGACACCGTACGGGAGTGGGGCCGCCAGGCTCTGGAGGCCTTCGACACCCACGCCGGCACCCCCGCCGAGCTGGCCCGCGCCCTCGGCCTGGCCGACGACGAGCTGCTCGCCGACGTGCACGCCCGGGTCCGCGCCAAGCTGGAGCGCGAGCCGGTCGAGGACCTGCGGATCGACTTCGAGGACGGCTACGGACCCCGCCCGGACGCCGAGGAGGACGCCGCCGCCGTCCGCGCCGCCGAACTGGTCGCCGCCGCCGTGGCCGAGGGTGCCGCGCCGCCGTACCTCGGCATCCGGATCAAGTGCATGGAGGCGGCCGTCCGCGACCGCGGCATCCGCACCCTGGAACTGTTCCTGGCCACCCTGCTGGCCGGCGGCGGCCTGCCGGACGGCCTGGTCCTCACCCTGCCCAAGGTGACCTACGCCGAGCAGGTCACCGCGCTGGTCCGGCTGCTGGAGGACTTCGAGTGCCGCGCCGGGCTGCCCGCCGGCCGGATCGGCTTCGAGATCCAGATCGAGACCACGCAGGCCATCCTCGGCCCGGACGGCCGGGCCACCGTGGCCCGGATGATCGAGGCCGCCGAAGGCCGCGCCACCGGGCTGCACTACGGCACCTTCGACTACAGCGCCTCCTGCGGCGTCAGCGCGGCCCACCAGAGCATGGACCACCCGGTCGCCGACCACGCGAAGGCGGTCATGCAGGTGGCCGCAGCCGGCACCGGCGTCCGGCTCTCCGACGGCTCGACCAACGTCATCCCGACCGGCTCCACCGAACAGGTGCACGCCGCCTGGAAGCTGCATCACGACCTGGTCCGCCGCTCACTGGCCCGCGCCTACTACCAGGGCTGGGACATGCACCCGGCGCACCTGCCGACCCGCTACGTCGCGGTGTACTCCTTCTACCGCGAGGGCCTGGCGGCCGCCGCAGCCCGGCTGGCCGCGTACGTCGCCAAGGCGGGTGGCGACGTGATGGACGAGCCGGCCACCGCCCGGGCGCTCAGCGGCTACCTGCTGCGCGGCCTGGACTGCGGCGCCGTCGACCCGGCCGAGGTCACCGCGCTGACCGGCCTGGACCGCGCCCGGCTGGACACTCTGGCCGGGCGCTGACCCCGCGACCGGCCGACGAAGCCCGGCCAGGGCTTAGGGCGTGTCTTGTGGATCAGGCCGGATCGGACTGCGGCGTCAGGGTGCGTGCATCGCAAGGCGGAGGAGGGGGTCCATGCGGTGGGGGCACCTCCCGGCCGGAGGCTGGGGGCCATCGGCGACCGACGACAACGCGGCGAGGTGCGTGCCCTGACGCCGCGGTCTCGGCCTGATCCACACGACACGCCGTAGGCTGGCGGTGCCGCCCCGGGAGGCCCGGGGTGTGCGCCGCCAGCCGTCGCCGTTTCCGGGAGAACCACCGCGTCATGTCCGCCACGCCGGAACCGACCGCCAGGCCGTACCTCACCATCCGGCGGGCCGGCAGCCACGAGACCGAGATCAAGAAGTCCCGGTTCATCTGCCACCTCGCCCGGGTCGCCGACGAGGAGGAGGCGCAGGCCTTCATCGCCGGCATCCGCAAGCAGTACTGGGACGCGCGGCACAACTGCACCGCCTTCGTGGTCGGCGACGAGCAGCGCCGCGAACGCTCCAGCGACGACGGCGAGCCCGGCGGCACCGCCGGGGTGCCGATGCTGGAGGTGCTGCGCCGGCGCGGCCTGACCGACACCGCCGCCGTGGTGACCAGGTACTTCGGCGGCATCAAGCTCGGCGCGGGCGGCCTGGTGCGGGCGTACGGCAACGCGGTGTCCGAGGCGGTGGACGAGATCGGTCTGCTGGAGCGGCGGCCGGTGGCCCTGCTCGCGGTGACGGCCGACCACGTGCGCGCCGGGCGGGTGGAGAACGACCTGCGGGCGGCCGGCTACACGGTGAGCGACCTGGCCTACGAGCCGGCCGGGGTGCGGATCGAGGTGGGTGTGCCGCAGCCGGAGGTGTCGGCCTTCCACGCCTGGCTGGCCGAGGCGACCGGCGGTACCGCCGTCGCGGTCCCGGCCGGCCGGACGTACGTCGAGGTGCCGGTCTGATGCCGGAGCAGGCGGGCGGCGGCGCTTTCGGCCACCTATTCGGCCAGATCGCGGCCGATCCGTTTCGGAGCCTTGCGGGGCGTGCCTAGCCTGGTCCGGTCGTCGAGCAGGAAGCCGCCCCGAGATGCCCGTCGTCCAGACCGTCACCCTGCCGCCGGGGGCCAGCACCGGCTGGCACTACCACCCGGGCCGGGTGGACGTGGTGGTGCTGTCCGGGACGCTGACCCGGACCCTGCACGACGGCCGGGTCGAAGTCAGCCGGGCCGGGGACTCGCTGGTCGAGGAGGCCGGATCGGTCCACGTCCACGTGGGGCGCAACCTCGGGGACGAGCCCGTGGTGCTGATTGCGAGCTACGCCGCCCCGGCCGGTTGCCCGTTGGCGGTGCCGGTCGCGGAGCCCGCGTGGAGTCGCAGCGGCGCCCGGCCCGCCGAGGCCTGACCTGCTGAGGTCTGACCAGGGCTGCTCCGGCGCTGTCGCCCGTGCCCCGTCGCCCGCCGTCCGCCGTCCGGCGGCGAGGGAGGCGGGCCCGGGAGCCGCGCCACGCGGTGCACGGCTTGAGCAGATTCACCCGAACGTATTGACGTGGCCCGGAGTTGGAACTTCCGCTCCGGGCCGTGGCGTTTCCTGGGCAAGGATCCGGCCGAACCGGACGAATAACCCATCGATGGAGGACACCAGACCCCACCCCGCACCACGGAGGTATGCGCATGACCTCAGACCGCTTTTCGTCGCCCGCCGGCGCCGACCTGACCGGCCCCGCGACGCCCTACCGGATGACCGTCACCACCACCCTCCCGCACCGCGAGGCCGTCGCCCTGGCCGACGAGCAGCTCGCCGCCTGGCTGAAACAGGAAGGCTGCGAGGAGCCCCCGCCGGCTCCCCGTGCCCTCGCTGGGCCGCCCCCGGCCGGAGCGACCTCGACGGGGACGGCTCCAACCCGACCGAAACCGCCCGAACTGACGCCCCCTGGGCTGACGACGTCCGGACCGGCGCAGCCCCGATCGGCCCCCGCCGCCGAGCGACTGCGCCTGGGCGACCGCGTCCTGCTCGACCGCGACCAGGGCCCGCTGCGCGGCGGCCCGGCCGCCGGCCGCTACGACCGCCGACGCCTGCGCACCCCGACCCCGCACGGCACCCAGCAGCTCACCCTGACCGTGGCCACCGCGGCCGACGGCCCCACCTGGGTCCGGCTGGAGGCCGAGACGCACAGCACCGGCAACGGCGTGCGGACCCCTTGCCGGGTGCCGGTGCCCGAACTCGCCCGCGCCCTCCTGCCGCTGCTCGACGCCACCGACGGCCCGGCCGCCGTCCACCCGGCCCCCCGGGTGATCACCGCCGGCGAGGTCGACGGCCTGATCGACGAGCTCTGCGACCCGGAGCGCCGGCTGCCCGTCGTGGTCGCCAGCGTCCCGGTGAACCTCCCGCTCGACCGCTGGGTCGAGGACGTCGTCCGCCCGCTCTGCCACCAGCTGCCCGGCCTGGCCACCGCCTACGTCCTGGACCCGGGCGCCCGGACCGGGTTCAACGTCGCGCTGGAGTACCACAGCGTCTACGGCGGAGCGGTGCGCACCTACCTGCCCGAGGTGGACCCCGCCTCCCGGTCCGACGGCGCCCGGCACCCGGTGCTCGCCCGGGGGCGAATAGAGCAGGACCTCCGCCGCGCGGCCGGGCTGCTCGCCCGCGAGCCGCGCCGGCTCGCCGCCGACCTGCCGCTGCCGCCCACGCTGGCGGCCGTCCCGGTGCTGCGGGTCGCCCCGGCGCCGCCCCGCGCGGCCGTCGGCCCGGCCGGAGACCCGGCCGCCGCCCGCGCCGAGCTGGCCGCGCTCGTCCGGGAGGAGCAGCAGGACCGCGCCGAGCAGCAGGCCAGGGCCGACGAGCTGGAGCGGGTCCGGCGCACCCTGCGCCACGAGCGCCGGGACAACCGGGTGAGTCGGGACAGCCGGGACAAGCAGGACGGCCGCGAGGGTCATGAGGGCCGCGACCGTCCGGAGCTCCGCGAGCGCCACGACGGCCGGGACGGCCACGTACGGGCCGGCTCCCGCGCCCTCACCGGGCGCCACTGCATCCTCCAGGGCACCGCCGGGCACTTCGCCGCCAAGTCGTCCGCCCGGCCCGGAAAGCCGGAGACCTTCACCGAACTCATGGCCAGGATCGACGAGTTCACGCTGCTGACCTTCACCGGTGACCAGAAGAACGCGCTCGCCCTGGACGGGCTCCGGTGCTCCGGCGCGGGCTGGGCCCGGCTCGCCTGGGACGGGCTGACCGCCCTTCAGGAGTACGCCGAGGCGGCGGTCCGCGGCGCGGCCGGCGGCGACTTCAAGCAGTGGTGCGAGCACACCCCGGAGGGCTGCCACCACTTCCCGCCCCGCAAGGCGGTGCGCGGGGAGTCCCGGACGGTGTTCAGCCACACCAAGTGGAAGCGCGAGCGGATGCTGCCCGTCCCGGAGAGCGTGGACGCCTCCCGGCGCGCCTTCATGGGCGCACACCTGCGGATCGGCGGCGGCCGTACCGCGCCCCGGCTGCACTACCTGGACGACTGCTCGGGCAGTGGCCGGATCTATGTCGGCTACATCGGCCTGCACCTGACCAACACCCGGACCAACTGAGAGGCTGGGCTGACCACTGCCGCCCGTTCGGTGGACAATGTCCGGCAGGGGCGGGCCGCAGGGTCGCCGGCCGCCCCGGGCAGGCGCCGGACGAGCATGGGGGAACGACGACCGATGCAGCACTCAGCAGACGGCCAGCCCGACGGCACCGCCACCGTCCAGTTCCCCCGGCCGGGCTTCCTCGCCTCGGTCTTCAGAGAGTTCAACACCGACCAGGGACAGGGACAGGGTCAGGGCCAGGGCCCGAACGCCGCCGACCCCGGCCCGGTCGTCCCCGGTACGCCCGGTGACGGCATGCCCGATGACGGCGCGTCCGGCGACGGTGCGTCCGGTGGCGGCCCGGCCGAGCCCGAGGAGTCCATCGCCGCCCACGGCCGGGCCGCCGCCCTGACCCACCACCGCACGCTCACCGTCCAGGCCGAGCACGACCGGCTGGCCGACCTGCTCCGGCGGGCCGCACTGCCCGTCTCGGCCATGGACTTCGAGAGCCAGCTGCGCCACTACGAGCCCCGCCCCTACCCGGCCGACGGGCCGCAGACCGGCAGCGAGGCCGAGCCCCGCTGGGCGGACTTCGCGCCCGCCGGGCCGGCCACCGCCGACCCCGACGGCGCCCCGGCCCGTCGCCTGCTCGACTCCGGTTACCAGCGCGAGCTCGCCCAGGCCCGGCTGGCCCACCAGCGTTCCCTGCGCGAGTGGCGCACCCGCCGGGCCGAGGCCGACAACCCGGCCGCAGACGAGTCCCGGCGCGTCCACGAGGCGGCCGAGGAGGCCCGGGCCCGCGCCGTGCGCGAGTACAACGAGAGCCTGGAGGAGTGCCGACGGGCCTACCGGCTGTCCGAGCCGGCCGCCGTGGAGTCACTGCTGGAGCGGGCGCTCGCCGCGGCCGAGACCGCCACCCAGGACCTGCCCGCCCCCTGCCGGGCGGTCTTCCGCCCGCTCACCCGTACCGCCGTGCTGGACCTCGACCTGCCGCCGCTCGACCTGGTGCCCTCGCTCACCGGCTACCGGCTCGCCCCGGACGGCGACATCGTCCCGGTCCCGCGCCCGCCGGCGGACCGGGCCACCGACTATCTGCGCCTGGTCGCCCGGCTCGCCCTGCGCGCCCTCCAGGCCGCCGACGCCGTCGACACCGACGAGATACTCGCGGGCGTCGTGCTCAACGGCTGGCTGCGCGAGCCCGGCACCGCCGAGCCGCTGTGCCTGGTCAGCGTGGACGCCGACCGCGACGCACTGGCCCGCACCCGGCTGCTGCCGCCCGCCACCCCGTACGAGGAGCGCGACGACGAAGGCGTCTACGCCGACGCCGAGCAGGACGAGGCGCTCGTCCGGCTGCGCCAGCTCGGCGCCGCCGTCACCCCGGACCCGTACGGCCGCGTGGGCGTGCAGCCCGCCGCGCAGGCGGGTGCCGCCGTACCGGCCGCACCCGACCTGTCCGCCAACGAGTTCGCCCAGCTGGTGCGCGATCTGCTCACCCGCGGCGGGCTCGCCGAGTGGAGCGTGCGGCTGCGCGGCCCGGCCGGACTGGTCGCCACCGTCGAGGGGGCCCCGGGCAGTGCGCTGCCCGGCCGCTGGGTGGTCTGGGCCTCCCGGGGCGCCGCGCCGGTCAGCGCGGAGGAGATCGTCACCCTGGCCGAGGCCGTTCAGGAGGAGTCCGCCGAGCGCGGCCTGCGGCTGACCACCGGCCGCTTCGCCGACGAGGCCCTCGACCTCACGGGCGAGGAGAGCCACCGCCACATCCACCTGGTCGACGGCGACGGCGTGAGCGAACTCGCCCGCACCCACCTCGGCCTGCCCCTCGCCGCCGGCCGCTGACCCCACCTCCGGTCCCCGCCCCACCCCCGTCCCCGTCCCTGTCTTCGCAGCTCACCCCGACGGACCGCCCGGCGGGCGCGCCCCCGCACCCGACCCGAGGCTGGGGAGCGGGCACCGGCGGAGCAGCGGCACCCCGGGCGATCACCGTCGAACGGTCGTCCGATACGGTCGGCGGTCGGCCCGGCCACGGGCGGACCCCAGGGGGAGAGGAATGGGCAGAGCGCCCGGCAGACCACACGGCGGCACCCGCCGGCGCCCGCACGGCGGATCGACCCACCCGGAGGCGGCCCGGTGACCGCCGTCCTGGTCGCCGCCGGGGCGTTCCTGATGACCCTGATCGGCGGCTTCGTCGCCCAGCGCACCGGCGACCGCCGCCACCTCGTGCTCGGCTTCGCCGCCGGCCTCATGCTCGGCGTGGTCGCCTTCGACCTGCTGCCCGAGGCCATGCGCCAGGCGCCGGACGAGGTGCACGGCGTGCCGCAGGCGCTGCTGATGTTCGCGGTCGGCTTCCTCACCATCCACGTGGTCGAACGCGCGGTCGCCATCCACCGCGGCCACGAGAGCGAGTACGCCGAGCACACCCACGGCCACCAGCACGCGCACGCCCACCACGCCGGGCGCCAGGGCGTCGGCCTGACCGCCGCGCTGGCCCTGGTCGGGCACAGCGTGATGGACGGCTTCGCGATCGGCGCCGCCTTCCAGGCCGGCACCACGGTCGGAACGGTCGTCGCCATCGCCGTCGTCGCCCACGACTTCGCCGACGGCTTCAACACGTACACGATCACCCGGCTCTACGGGAACAACCGGCGGCGGGCGCTGACGCTGCTCGCGGCGGACGCGCTGGCCCCGGTGTCCGGCGCCGCGATCACCCTGGCCTTCACCATCCCCGAGCACCTGCTCGGCCTCTACCTCGGCTTCTTCTCCGGGTTCCTGCTCTACCTGGCGACCTCCGACATCCTCCCGGAGGCCCACAGCCCGCACCCCTCCCGCAGCACCCTGCTCTGCACCGTCGCCGGGGTGGGGTTCATGTGGCTGGTGATCGGCCTCGCCACCTAGGCCCGGCAGGGCAGGCCGGAACGGGCCGAAACGGAACGGGCCGAAACGGGACGGGGCCTAACGCGGCGGGCCGCCTCGCGTCGCCGACCGCTCCCGCGTCACCGCGCTGCGCCCGGGGGCGCCGTCCGCGGTGGTGGACCGGCTGCGAGGAAGCGGGCCTCGGCGGCGCGCAGCACTCGCAGCAGCACTTCCTGCTCGTCGGGACCGACCTCGCCGAAGTACTCCTGGGCCACCTCGTGCCGGACCTGCCCGATCCGTTCCACCGCTGCGCGGCCCGCCTCGGTCAGCAGGATCCGGACCGCCCGCCGGTCGGCCGGATCGGGCCTGCGCTCGACCAGGCCGGCCTCCTCCAGTGCGTCGACCACGGTGGTCGCCGAGCGCGGGGCGATGTGCAGCCGCTCGGCGAGGTCGCTCAGCCGCATCGCGCGGTCCGGCAGCTCGCAGCCGGGCGCGTGGGCCAGGGTGTTCAGCGCCCGGGCCTGGCCGGGGGTGATGCCGTACGGCTCCAGCCGCCACCCGGTCTGCCGACGGATCCGCTTGATCGCCCTGGTCATCGTGTCGGCCAGCTCGGCGGCGGTGTCCGAGGCCGTGGTGTCCGAGGCGGCGGTGTCCGAGGCCGCGTCCGAAGCCGTGGTGTCCGAGGCGGTCGCCTCGGCAGGGGCGCCGGGCGGGCCGGGGGAGGGGTCCGCCGGGTCGGTCGGCGTGGTGGTCATCGGCGGTCTCCTCGGCAGGCATCCGCCCCAGGGTATCGGCCGGTCCGGGGCCGGCGGCCGACAGCGGACGGCACCCGGAGAAAAATGTTGAGCTTGGCTCAGTACCTGGGTTAGCGTAGCCCCAACTGAGGGGACCCTAAGTTCCCTCCCAGGATCCTGGAGGGCCCGTGCCCCGCTCCGAAGCCCGCGTCACCACCGACCGCCCCACCCGCTACGCCAAGCAGCTCGCCGCCCACATGGGCCGCAAGATCGAGGCCACCTTCTCCGAGGAGACCGGCTGCGGCACCCTGGTCTTCGGCGCCGGCGCCGCCACCCTGGAAGCCCAGCCCGACGCGCTGCTGCTCACCGTCGAGGGCGAGCGGGAGAACCTGCCCGGCCTGGAGGACGTCGTCGGCCGCCACCTCGTCCGCTTCGGCGCCCGCGACGAACTCGTCATCGAATGGCACCGCGACAACGGCGAGACCGGCCTCGTTCACCGCAACGACGACCCCGAGGCCTGACCGCCGCCGCCCCCGCCGCCCGGCCGGGGCAGCCACCGGGCCAGCCCCCACAGCACCAGGGCGGCCAGGCACCAGCTGGCCACCACGTCCAGCAGCCAGTGGAAGTCGCTCCACACCAGCCCCGCGCCGACGCCCACCGCCAGCAGCACCGCGCCCGCCGTCAGCAGGCGCGCCGCCCACGGCCCCGCCACCCGCACCAGCAGCAGCGCCGCCACCCCGTACGAGAGCGACGCGGTGGCGGTGTGCCCGGACGGGTACCAGCCCCACTGCCCCGGCGTCAGCGGATCACCGAGCGGGCCCGGCCGGGCGAACGCCGCCTTGGCCGGCACCACCAGCAGCGGGATCAGTCCGGCGGTCAGCGCCGCCACCGGCAGCGGCAGCCACCAGCGCCCCGCCGCCCCCGTCCGGCGCCACCGCCACGCGGCCAGCACGCCGGCCGCCAGCAGCACCGGGATCGCGGGCACGCTGTCGCCCAGGTCGGACAGGACCTGGCCCAGCTGGTCCAGCAGCACGCTGGGGTGGTCCCGGTGGGCGCTCCGGACGGCTCCGCGGACCGCGCGGTCCCATCCGAGCAGCGGGCCGTCCGCCGCCACCTGCCACGACACCAACAACAGGACGACCACCGCCGTCAGCGGCACGGCCACCGAACGGGCCGCCCGGCCCGGAACGCCGGACAGCCGCCCCGGAGCAGGGGGGAGAGCTCCGGGGCGGCTCTGATGATCGCCGTTCCGTGCGCCCCGGGGGGTGTGGGTCGGACGGTCGGTCGATCGGTCTTCGGTGGGCGCCACCCCTCCCGGGGCGGCCTGGTTGTCCTCGCGGCACGCATGCGGGCCCGCCGTCGGGGGCGACCCCGCAAGCGGCTCCGCCCATGGCTGCGGCTCGCTGTCCATCGGTGATGACACTACGTCAACAGCCTTTCCGCGCCGAGCGCCTTCGGCGATTCCCCACATCATCTTCACCCCGCCCCGGGCGGCCCTCCGGGAGCCCCGACGACCTGGCCCGACCGGGCGTCGGGCCCGTCCGACCGGCCGGTGACAACCGAACGGCCCGCGAGGACCAGAGATCCCCACGGGCCGTTCAGCGCTGTCCGGACAACCCTCCGGAGGGGGTTCACGACCTGACGGGCGACACCGCTCAGACGGCGGTGAAAGCGCCCTCCAGGATGTCCAGGCCCTCGGCCAGGAGGTGTTCCGCGATGACCAGCGGCGGCAGGAAGCGCAGCACGTTGCCGTAGGTGCCGGCGGTCAGCACCACCAGGCCCTCGGCGTGGCAGGCCTTCGCGATGGCCGCGGTGGCCTCCGCGTTCGGCTCCTTGCCGCCCGGCTTCACGAGCTCGACGGCGATCATCGCGCCGCGGCCGCGGATCTCGCCGATGATGTCGAACTTCTCCTGCATCGCCCGCAGGCGGCCCAGCATGATCTCGCCGATCCGCTGCGCCTTGCCGTTGAGGTCCTGCTCCTTCATCGTCTCGATGGCGCCCAGCGCGGCCGCACAGGCCACCGGGTTGCCGCCGTAGGTGCCGCCCAGGCCGCCCGCGTGCGCGGCGTCCATGATCTCGGCGCGACCGGTCACCGCCGCCAGCGGCAGACCGCCGGCGATGCCCTTCGCGGTGGTGATCAGGTCCGGGACGATGCCCTCGTCCTCACAGGCGAACCACTGGCCGGTACGGCAGAAACCGGTCTGGATCTCGTCCGCGACGAACACGATGCCGTTCGCCTTCGCGTACTCCACGATCGCCGGCAGGAAGCCCTTGGCCGGCTCGATGAAGCCGCCCTCGCCCTGGATCGGCTCGATGATGATCGCGGCGACGTTCTCGGCGCCGATCTGCTTGTTGATGATCTCGATCGCCTGCGCGGCGGCCTCGGCGGCGCAGTTCTCCGCACCCGTCAGCCAGCGGTACGGGTAGGCCACCGGCACCCGGTAGATCTCCGGGGCGAACGGGCCGAAGCCCTGCTTGTACGGCATGTTCTTCGCCGTCAGGCCCATGGTCAGGTTCGTACGGCCGTGGTAGCCGTGGTCGAACACCACGACGGCGGTGCGCTTGGTGTAGGCGCGGGCCACCTTCACCGCGTTCTCGACCGCCTCGGCGCCCGAGTTGAACAGCGCGGTGCGCTTGTCGTGGTCACCCGGGGTCAGCTCGTTCAGCTGCTCGGCGACCGCCACGTAACCCTCGTACGGGGTCACCATGAAACAGGTGTGGGTGAAAGCGGCCAGCTGCTCGCTCGCCTTCGCCACCACGGCCTCGGCGCTGTTGCCGACGTTCGTCACGGCGATGCCGGAGCCGAAGTCGATCAGCGAGTTGCCGTCCACGTCCTCCAGCACGCCGCCATTGGCGCGGGACACATACACCGGCAGGGTGGTGCCGACACCGGCCGCCACCGCACCCAGCTTGCGGGCCTGCAGCTCCTGCGACTTCGGACCGGGGATCGCAGTGACCAGGCGGCGCTCCTGCGGGAGCGGCGTTGCGGCGCTCATGGGGTTCTCCAGACTTCTCGGCTCGGTGCTTCGCAGGCTACGGCCGCCCTCCCCGGCCGGGCATGCGCCACTCGGTAGCACTGAGCCGTCCGACTTGTCCGGCACGGCCAGCGCGGGTAGTGCGACTGCCAGCAGGCCCCGCTCCACTACATTGAGCGCGGGCGTGTCGCCGGTACGGCGGCATGGGTATGGCGGCACCGACGGCGATCGGGCCGGGCGGGCGAGGGAGCGGGGCCGTACATGGCGCACGACGGGGCACACCACCACACCGATCGGACCACCACCGGACCCCCGGCCCCCATGCCCCGCCAACGGCCCGGCACCCGCACCGACGGGGCCCCCGCCTTCGACCTCCCCACCTGGGCCGCGGCCCCGCGCCCGGAAGCCGAACCCGGCGTCTACCGGCTGGGCTACCGCCCGCTCGACCCGGAACGGGCGGAGGCGGCCCAGGTCGCGGCCTGGCCGCTGCTCCTGCGGGCGGGACTCAACGCGGTGGTGGGGTGGTTCGCGTTTCTGTACGGGACCCAGTTGGTGCTTCGCCTGATCGTGCTGACGGTTTGGGTGAAGAATCCCACCGATACCGAAGTGACCGTGGTCGGCGTGTCCGTCAACCTCCTGGTGGCCGCGCTCGTCATCAAGCTCTTCGGCCGGATGGGCCGTTGGCCCGAGGTGTGGCGGCGGTACGTGTCGCCGTTGCTGTCGCGGGCGGTGACGCAGGAGCAGCCCGCCGAGGAGGGCGTGGCGGTGGCCCAGGTGGTGCGGCGGCTGGACCCGTGGGGCGGGCTGCGGCAGGGCGGGGCGGCCGAGGCGGCGGGGCGGCTGGAGCGGGAGGCGGTCGGGGACGTCGACTACGTGCGGATCCAGCGGGCGTGGGAGTCGGCGCAGGCGGATCCGGCGTTCGTGCCGGCCTTCGTCGAGCAGGTGGTGGCGCGCGGTGGGGCGGCCTTCGCGCACCCTTCGGAGTCGCGGGAGCTGGCGGACCGGGCTGAGCGGCACGATCTGCTGCTGGGCCAGGTCTGCCTGGGGACGGCCCAGGACGTGCCGAAGAACCCGCTGAGCCATCGGGCGGCCGGGTTCGCGCTGGATCCGGCGCTGCTGGGCACGTCGCTGCTGGCGGTGGGTCCGGCGGGGACGGGGAAGACGGCGCGGCTGGCGCGGCCGGTGGCGGAGGCGCTGTGTCTGCAGGCGCTGGCCGGTACCGCGTGTGTGGTGGTGGTGGGGGCGGCGGACGCGGATCTGGGCCCGGACGCCTGGTACGACGTGGTGATCGCGCCCGGTGATCCGGCGTCGGTGTACGGGCTGGACCTCTACGGTGCGGCGCAGGATCCGGACGAGGCGGCCGCCCGGTTGGCCGAGGCGCTGCTGCCGGACGAGTTGACGGCGCGCGCGGAGAACGCCCGGACGGCGCTGCAGCAGGTGGTGGGCCCGTTCCACGCCGCGTACGCCCGCTATCCGGGGGTGCGGGAGCTGCGGGCGCTGCTGGCCGGCGAGCCGGACGTGCTGGCGGCTCTGGTGAAGGCGCTCGGGGTGGCGGGCCGGCTGGCCGTGTACGAGCGGGACCTGGAGCACCGGGAGCGTCAGCGCGGCCGGGCGGACGATCCCGGGGCGCTGCTGGCGGACCGGCTGGCGCTGCTGGACCGGCCGGCCTTCGAGGGCGCCTTCGCGACGGACGGCACGGGGCGGCCCCCGTTCGCGATGCGGGTGCTGGACCATCCGTTGCGGGTGCGGGTGAAGCTGCCGGAGCGCAGCCATCCGGAGGCCGCGCGGATGCTGTCCCGGTTGGTGGTGGGTCAGTTCGTGCAGGCGGCGGGGGCCCGTACGGACCGTTCGCTGTTCGCCGGCCTGGTGGTGGACGACGCCTCGGCGGCGCTGGACGCGACCGCCGTGCGCGGGGTGCAGCGGATGCGGGGGGCGAACGCGGGCGCGGTGCTGCTGCTGCGCACGCTGGTGGATCTGCCGGAGGCGCTGCGGGCGCCGTTGTTCGGCGCGGTCGGCTGCCGGATGGCGTTCCCGGGGATCGCGCCGTGGGACGGCCGGCTGTTCTCGGAGGCCTGGGGGACGCACCTGGTGCAGGAGACCGCGGTGACCCACACGCCCGACACCTCGGGTGGCGTGGTGCGGCGGGCCGGGCGGTTGGGGCGGCGGGCGTTGTCGGGGACGGCGGCGCAGACGGAGTCGGTGACGACGCGGGACGTGGAGCGCCTGCGCTGGTCGCCGTCGGATCTGGCGCACGCGCTGCCGGCGGGGCATGCGGTGGTGTCGTTGACCGCGGTGTCGGGGGAGCAGGTGCCGCCGTTGCTGGTGGATCTTCGGGGCTGACGGGGCTGACCGGGCGCGGGGCGGAAGCTCGCCTTCACGGTGGATTCGGCAGTGCCGGTTGTCCGGAGCGTCCATAATGAGGGGGAGAGACTCTCACTTGTCCCATTGCCCTCTCCTCGCCCGGCCGCAACGGCGCGGTCAGGTCGATCCCCCGAAGGTGCCATGCCCCCCACACTCGCCTCCGTTGTCCGTAACAGTTCGCTCCATCTGACGGTCCTCGCCGGCGCGGACCACCTGGAGCGGCCGGTCCGCTGGGTGCACACCAGCGAGCTGGACGACCCGACGCCGTTCCTGGAGGGTGGCGAGCTGCTGCTCACCACCGGGATCAAGCTGGGCCGTACGGCGGCCCAGTTGCAGGCGTACGTGCACCGGCTGGCCGATGCCGGGGTGGTGGGGCTGGGCCTGGGGGTGGGGCTGTCGCACACGGAGGTGCCGCAGCCGCTGGTGGACGCGGCCGCGCAGCGGGGGCTGCCGCTGCTGCGGGTGCCGGAGCCGACGCCGTTCATCGCGATCAGCAAGGTGGTGTCGGCGGCGCTGGCCGCGGAGCAGTACGAGGCGGTGACGACCTCCTTCGAGGCGCAGGAGGAGCTGACCCGGGCCGCGCTGGGCAAGGACGGCACGACGGCGGTGGTGCGCCGGCTGGCGGCCCGGCTGGGCGGCTGGGCGGCGCTGTACGACGGGTCGGGGGCGCTGTCGGTGGTGGCGCCGGACTGGGCGGCGCGCCGGGCTGGGCGGCTGGCGGCGGAGGTGGACCGGCTGCGCCGGCGTCCGGCGCCGTCGAGCGCCGCGTTGCAGGGGCGGGCGCCGGGGATCGACACGGCGGACGAGGACTACGTGGTGGTCCAGTCGCTGGGGGCGGACCGGCGGGCCCGGGGCTTCCTGGCGGTGGGCACCGAGGACCGGATCACCCCGACCGAGCGGTACGTGCTGAACGCGGCGGTGGCGCTGCTGACCCTGACGCTGGAGCGTTCGCGCGAACTGCGCCAGGCCGAGGAGCGGATGGGCGCGGCGCTGCTGCGGATGGTGCTGGCGGGCGAGGTGGCGACGGCCCGCCAGGTGGCGCTGGGGCTGTTCGGCGGTATGCCGGAGGGGACGATACGGGTTCTGGTGGCCGGGGCCGGGCCGAACGCGGAGGCCGCGGAGGCGCTCGGGGAGCTGGGTGACCGGGCCGAGCAGGCGGGCGCCCGGGTGGGCGAGAAGCTGCTGGTGGCGCGGGAGGACGGCGCGCACGGGGCGCGGCTGATGGTGCTGGCGCTGGACAACGGGGCGGTGCACCGGGCCTGTCTGGGCGTGGTGGAGGAGCACGAGGGCCTGTCGCTGGGCGTGTCGGCGCCGGCCGCGCTGGAGGACGCGGGGACGGCGCACGCGCAGGCCGAGCGGGCGCTGGCGGTGGCGCTGCGCGGTGGCCGGCGGTCGGTGGACCACGAGGAGGTCGGCGCGGGGTCGCTGCTGCCGCTGCTCGGCGAGGACGCGGTGACGGCGTTCGCCGAGGGGCTGCTGCGGCCGCTGCGCGAGCACGACCGGACGGCCCGCGGCGATCTGGTGGCCTCGCTGCGGGCGTGGCTGTCCCGGCACGGGCAGTGGGACGCGGCGGCGGCCGATCTCGGGGTGCACCGGCACACGCTGCGCTACCGGATGCGGCGGGTCGAGGAGCTGCTGGGGCGTTCGCTGGACGACACCGACGTGCGGATGGAGCTGTGGCTGGCGCTGCGCTCCGGCGAGGAGTAGGCCGCACCCGGGCCGTACCGAGCCGTACCGGGCAGGGCCCCGTCCGGGCTCGGCCCGGGAGGCCCTGGACGGGATGGAGCAGCGCCGGGGGCGAACGCTCCGAGTCGGCCAATCCGGTCGGTGCGCCGCCCCACCTACCCTCGGGTTCGGGTCCCACACCCGTGGGCCCGATGACGACGAGGAGAGGGCCGGTACCACGGTGACCACCACGTACGATTTCTGGCTGGCCGGCCGACGGGCGAGCGGCGACGCCGACTTCGAGGTGCACAACAGCTGGGACGGCCGTCTGGTCGGCAAGGTGAGCATCCCGACCGAGGCCCAGGTCGAGGAGGCGCTGGACGCCGCCGTCGCCGCGCTGCCGGTCTTCGCCGCCACCCCGGCGCACGTCCGCTCCGCCGCGCTGGACCACGTGGCCAAGCGCCTGGCCGAGCGCACCGAGGAGCTCGCCCAGCTGATCACCGCGGAGAACGGCAAGCCGATCAAGTGGGCCCGTGGTGAGGTCGGCCGCGCGGTGTCGGTCTTCCGCTGGGCGGCCGAGGAGGCCCGCCGGACCAACGGCGAGACGATGCGGCTGGACACCGACCCGGGCGGCGTGGGCCGTTTCGCGGTGGTGCGCCGCTTCCCGCGCGGTGTGGTGCTGGGGATCGCCCCGTTCAACTTCCCGCTGAACCTGGTCGCCCACAAGGTCGCCCCGGCGATCGCGGTCGGTGCCCCGATCATCCTGAAGCCGGCCCCGGCGACGCCGCTGTCGGCGATGGTGCTGGGCGAGATCCTGGCCGAGACCGACCTGCCGGCCGGTTCGTGGAGCATCCTGACGGTGCCGAACGACCGGATGCCGGCGCTGGTGCAGGACGAGCGCCTGCCGGTGATCTCGTTCACCGGTTCGGACAAGGTCGGCTACCAGATCATGGACTCGGTGCCGCGCAAGCACTGCACCCTGGAGCTGGGCGGCAACGCCGCGGCCGTGGTGCTCGCCGACTGGTCCTCGGAGGCCGACCTGGACTGGGCGGCCACCCGGATCGCGATGTTCGCCAACTACCAGGGCGGCCAGTCCTGCATCTCGGTGCAGCGCGTGATCGCCGACGCGTCGGTGTACGACGCGCTGGTGGAGAAGGTCGTGGCCAAGGTCAAGGCGCAGGTCACCGGTGACCCGAACGACGACGCGACGGACGTCGGCCCGCTGGTGGACGAGAACGCCGCGAAGCGGGTGGAGTCCTGGGTGGACGACGCGGTCGCCAAGGGCGCCAAGGTGCTCGCCGGCGGGGGCCGCGAGGGTGCGACCTACGCGCCGACCGTGCTGGCGGAGCTGCCCGCGGACGCGATCCTGGCCAAGGCCGAGGTGTTCGGCCCGGTCCTGTCGCTGCACCGGGTGGACGGCGTGGACGAGGCCTTCGCGGCCGTCAACGACTCGGCGTTCGGCCTGCAGGCGGGCGTGTTCACGCACGACCTGCAGACCGCGTTCCGTGCCCACCGGGAGCTGGAGGTCGGCGGTGTGATCATCGGCGACGCGCCGTCCTACCGCGCCGACCAGATGCCGTACGGCGGCGTCAAGGACTCCGGTGTCGGCCGTGAGGGCGTCCGGTACGCGATGGACGACTACACGGTCGAGAAGGTCCTGGTCCTCAGCGGCCTCGACCTCTGAGCGAACCCGTGAGTGAAGGGCCCGGTCCGGTGACCGGGCCCTTCGCCCGTTCCGGGGCCAGGTCGGCCCAGCCGCGCTGTCCGTCCGCGACGGAGACGGCCTCCTCGACCGTGGCGTCGCCGGCGAGCAGCCGTGCGAGCTTCGGCGCGATCTGCCCGTGGCCCCCGGCGATGACGGTACGCATGGCTCCGACGGCAGCCCGGGGCGCGGGGCGGCGTCCTGCCGGGAGGCGTCCTGCGCGGGGCCCCGGGCAGGACACAATGGGCGCATGACTTCGCTCGCCCACCCGCAGCTGCGGTTCACGCCCACCGTGCAGGACCCTTCCGGCCCCCGGGAGCTGGTGATCCTCGGTTCGACCGGGTCGATCGGCACCCAGGCCATCGACGTGGTGCTCCGCAACCCGGACCGGTTCCGGGTGGTCGCCCTGTCGGCGGCCGGCGGCCGGGTGGAGCTGCTCGCCGAGCAGGCGCTGCGGCTGGGCGTGCACACGGTGGCGGTGGCGGACCCGGCGGCCGAGCCGGCGCTGCGCGCGGCGCTGGCGGCGAAGGCGGCGGGCGCTGCGCTGCCGACGGTGCTGGCGGGGCCGGACGCGGCGACCGAGCTGGCCGCGATGGAGTGCCACTCGGTGCTGAACGGCATCACCGGGTCGATCGGGCTGCGGCCGACGCTGGCCGCGCTGAGGGCGGGCCGGGTGCTGGTGCTGGCCAACAAGGAGTCGCTGATCGTCGGCGGCCCGCTGGTGAAGGCGGTGGCGCGGCCGGGGCAGATCGTGCCGGTGGACTCCGAGCACGCGGCGCTGTTCCAGGCGCTGGCGGGCGGCACCCGGGCCGAGGTCCGCAAGCTGGTGGTGACGGCCAGCGGCGGTCCGTTCCGCAACCGGACGCGTGAGCAGCTGGCCGGGGTGACGCCGCAGGACGCGCTGGCGCACCCGACCTGGGCGATGGGCCCGGTGGTCACGATCAACTCGGCGACCCTGGTGAACAAGGGCCTGGAGGTGATCGAGGCGCACCTGCTGTACGACGTGCCCTTCGACCGGATCGAGGTCGTGGTCCATCCGCAGTCGGTGGTGCACTCGATGGTGGAGTTCACCGACGGTTCGACGCTGGCGCAGGCCAGCCCGCCGGACATGCGGATGCCGATCGCGCTGGGTCTGGGCTGGCCGGAGCGGGTGCCGGACGCCGCCCCCGGCTGCGACTGGACCAAGGCCGCGACCTGGGAGTTCTTCCCGCTGGACGACGAGGCCTTCCCGGCGGTGGAGCTGGCCCGCGAGGTGGGCACCCTGGGCGGTACCGCGCCGGCGGTCTTCAACGCGGCCAACGAGGAGTGCGTGGAGGCGTTCCTGAAGGGGCGCCTCGCTTTCACGGGAATCGTGGACACTGTTGCCAAGGTCGTCGCCGAGCACGGCACGCCCGTGCCGGGAACTTCCCTGACGGTCGAGGACGTCCTGCACGCGGAGGACTGGGCCCGTGCCCGGGCCCGCGAGCTGGCGGCGGGCTGACGGCGGCGGGTTGACGGCGTGGGCCGTTTCCGGCCGGGTGCACCCGTACCGGGTGTCCGGCTGGGCGTGACTGCGGTAAGACAAGACGACGAGCAGAGCGGCATGACGGAGGGCCAGCGGTGGCAATGGTTTTGACGGTGGTCGGCATCCTGGTCTTCGCGGTCGGGTTGCTCGTCTCGATCGCCTGGCACGAGCTCGGCCACCTCTCGACGGCCAAGCTGTTCGGCATCCGGGTGCCGCAGTACATGGTCGGCTTCGGCCCGACGGTCTGGTCGCGGAAGAAGGGCGAGACCGAGTACGGCTTCAAGGCGATCCCGCTGGGCGGCTACATCCGGATGATCGGGATGTTCCCGCCGGGTGCGGACGGCCGGATCACCAAGCGCAGCAGTTCCCCCTGGCGCACCATGATCGAGGACGCCCGGGAAGCCTCCTACGAGGAGCTCCAGGAGGGCGACGAGCACCGGCTGTTCTACACCCGCAAGCCGTGGAAGCGCGTCATCGTCATGTTCGCCGGGCCGTTCATGAACCTGGTCCTGGCCTTCGGGCTGTTCCTGACGGTCATGATGGGCTTCGGCGTCTCGACGGCGGTGCCGACCATCGGCTCGGTCGCCCAGTGCGTGGTCAAGGCCGGCTCGCCGACCGACGTGTGCCCCGCGGACGCGCCCAAGACCCCCGCCAACGAGGTCGGGCTGCGGCAGGGGGACAAGGTCCTCTCCTTCGGCGGGGACCGGATCCGCGACTACGACCAGCTCCAGGCGGACATTCGGAAGTCGGCCGGCCAGCAGGTCGAGATCCTGGTCGACCGGGGCGGGCAGCAACTCGTCCTCAAGCCCGTCATCGCCGTCAACGACGTGCAGAAGTACGACGGCAACGGCGTGCCGCTCAAGGGCCAGACCGTGCAGGCGGGCTTCCTCGGCTTCACCCCCAAGCAGGGGGTCGTCCAGCAGAGCTTCGGGCAGTCCCTGGACCGGATGGTCGGCATGGCCGAGAACGGGGTGAAGTCGCTGGCCGCGCTGCCCGGCAAGATCCCCGGTCTGTGGAACGCCGTCGTCGGGGACTCCCCGCGTGACCCGGACTCGCCGATCGGCATGGTCGGCGCCGCCCGGGTCAGCGGTGAACTGGTGAGCATGGACCTGCCCGCCAGCCAGCGGGTGGCGATGTTCGTCAACCTCCTGGCCGGGATCAACCTCTCGCTCTTCCTGTTCAACATGCTGCCGCTGCTCCCGCTGGACGGCGGCCACATCGCGGGCGCGGTCTGGGAATCGGTCCGCCGCCGATTCGCTCAGCTGTTCAAGCGGCCCGATCCCGGCCCCTTCGACGTCGCCAAGCTGATGCCGGTGGCGTACGTCGTGGCCAGCGTCTTCATCGGTTTCACCCTGCTGGTGATGGTCGCCGACCTGGTGAACCCGGTGAAGATCAGCTAGAGCGTTCGGGTACGGCGGGTGTGCTGGGGTCCGGCGCCGTGCCGTACCGTGGAGGCCGGGTGCGCGATCCAGGCGCGCCCGGCCTCGGCCGTCCCACTGGCCGGGCGGTCGACCACACCTCAACCCCGGGGAACCCTGCGCACATGACCGCGATCTCGCTCGGTATTCCGTCCCTGCCGCTCAAGCCGCTCGCCAAGCGCCGTGTATCCCGGCAGATCATGGTCGGCAACGTACCGGTCGGCGGTGACGCTCCCGTCTCGGTGCAGTCGATGACCACCACCGTGACCGCGGACATCAACGCCACGCTGCAGCAGATCGCCGAGCTCACCGCGTCCGGGTGCCAGATCGTCCGGGTCGCCGTCCCCACCCAGGACGACGCCGACGCGCTGCCGATCATCGCCAAGAAGTCCCACATCCCGGTGATCGCCGACATCCACTTCCAGCCGAAGTACGTCTTCGCCGCGATCGACGCCGGCTGCGCCGCGGTCCGCGTCAACCCGGGCAACATCAAGGCCTTCGACGACAAGGTCGGCGAGATCGCCAAGGCCGCCCGGGGCGCCGGCGTGCCGATCCGGATCGGCGTCAACGCCGGCTCGCTCGACAAGCGCCTGCTGGAGAAGTACGGCCGTGCCACCCCCGAGGCCCTGGTCGAGTCCGCGCTCTGGGAGTGCTCGCTGTTCGAGGAGCACGACTTCCGCGACATCAAGATCTCGGTCAAGCACAACGACCCGGTCGTGATGATCAACGCCTACCGCCAGCTGGCCGCCGCCTGCGACTACCCGCTGCACCTCGGCGTCACCGAGGCCGGCCCGGCCTTCCAGGGCACCATCAAGTCCGCGGTGGCCTTCGGCGCGCTGCTCGCCGAGGGCATCGGCGACACCATCCGGGTCTCCCTCTCCGCCCCGCCGGCCGAGGAGATCAAGGTCGGCAACCAGATCCTGGAGTCGCTCGGCCTGCGCCAGCGCGGCCTGGAGATCGTCTCCTGCCCGTCCTGCGGCCGCGCCCAGGTCGACGTCTACAAGCTGGCCGAGGAGGTCACCGCCGGCCTGGAGGGCATGGAGGTGCCGCTGCGCGTCGCCGTCATGGGCTGCGTCGTGAACGGCCCGGGCGAGGCCCGCGAGGCCGACCTCGGCGTCGCCTCCGGCAACGGCAAGGGCCAGATCTTCGTCAAGGGCGAGGTCATCAAGACCGTCCCCGAGTCGAAGATCGTCGAGACCCTGATCGAGGAGGCGCTCAAGCTCGCCGAGCAGATGCAGGAGGCGGGCGTCGAGGCCGGCACGCCGACCGTCGTCGCCGCCGACTGACCACGCAGGGTCCGCGCGGTGCGCCGCGCGCAGTCTTCCGGAAGCGGGGGCGGCCGGTCGCGGACGGCCCCCCGGCCGTAGTCGGGTGGGGCCACGGTCGTAGCCGGGTGGGGCCACGGAGTAGGGTGCGGCCAGATTCGTCTCAGTGAGGTGCTGTCTCGATGCTCGATCGAGGTGTGATGCTCCCCGGCTCGTTCCAGGCCGCCCGCGCCCTGGCCACCACCCGCGTGCTGGAGCCCCCCGACCTCGCGGACGCCTTGGAGATCCTCCACCGCGACCCGGTCGCCAACTCCTTCGTCGCCACCCGGGTCGAGGCCGTCGGCCTGGACCCCTGGCGGCTCGGCGGCGAGATGTGGGGCTGGTACGACGGGGACGGCGCCCTCGCCGCGCTCTGCTATGCCGGGGCCAACCTCGTCCTGGTAGACGCCGGGCCGGAGGCCGTCGCGGCCTTCGCCGAGCGGGCCCGCCGGCAGGGCCGCCGCTGCTCCTCGATCGTCGGCCCGGCCGGGGCCACCGCCGCCTTCTGGGCGCTGCTGGAACGTAGTTGGGGCCCGGCCCGCGAAGTCCGCGCCCACCAGCCGCTGTTGGCCACCGCCGTGCCCTCCGCCGAGATCGCGCCGGACCCGCTGGTGCGGCGGGTGCGGCGGGAGGAGATCGACGCGCTGATGCCCGCCTGCGTGGCGATGTTCACCGAGGAGGTCGGGGTCTCCCCGCTGGCCGGTGACGGCGGCCTGCTCTACCAGGCCCGGGTCGCCGAACTCGTGTCCGCCGGGCGGTCGTTCGCGCGTTTCACCGAGGACGGCGAGGTCGTCTTCAAGGCCGAGATCGGCGCCGTCACCGAGGGCGCCTGCCAGGTCCAGGGCGTCTGGGTCGCCCCCGGGTACCGGGGCCGGGGCCTCTCCGAGACCGGCATGGCCGCCGTCCTCGACCTCGCGCTGCGCGAGATCGCCCCGGTGGTCTCGCTCTACGTCAACGACTTCAACCTGCGGGCCCGGGCCGCCTACCGGCGGGTCGGCTTCCGCGAGGTCGGCGCGTTCATGAGCGTGCTGTTCTGAGCCCGCCCCCCGGGAGTTCGGTTCCGATCTTCGCCCGCGCCGGCGGCCCACGGGTAGTAACGTCCGAGGCATGGATCAGCTGACCGGGGTGACGATCGAGGCCATCGACCTTGCGGCCTGGGCGCCGCAGGCGCTGGAGGTCCAGGCGGTGGCGTTCGGCCTGACGGCCGAGGAGGTCGCCGTCCGGCTGCACATCGTCGGCCGGCACGCCCACCAGCCCGGGGTGATCGCGCTCGGCGCGATGAGCGGCGGTCGGCTGGTCGGCTTCGGCTACGGGATGCCCAACCAGCGCGACCACTGGTGGAGCACGGTGATCGAGCCCTACCTGGACGCGCGCGGCCACGACGCCTGGCTGGACGACGTGTTCGCCGTCACCGAGCTGCACGTGCTGCCCGAGTACCAGGGCCAGGGCGTCGGCTCCCGGCTGATCCGCACCCTCTGCGAGCGCTCCGGGCTGGAGCGCAGCATCCTCTCCGCGATCGACGCGGAGACCCCCGCCCGGCGGCTCTACCGGGCGCTCGGCTACCAGGACCTCGCCCGTGCGGTGCGCTTTCCCGCCACGGACCGGCTGTACGCGGTGATGGGGGCCCGGCTTCCGCTGCGCGGGCCGGGCGAGGCGTAGGGCGTGCCCCGGGGCTCGCGCTACAGCGCCCCGGCGAACTCCAGGTAGAGCTCGGCGTCCTCCCGGCGGCCGGCCGCCAGGGCCCGCAGGGCGAGGTCGACGGCCCGGAACAGCGTCCAGCCGCGCAGCCGTTCCCGGTCCACCTCCAGCGCGTCCGCGAGCTGGTGCAGCCGGCGGCGGACGGCCGCGGCCACGCCGGGGGAGCCGACCAGGGTGTCCGCCCGGTCCAGCGCCAGCCGGGCCAGGTCGAAGGCGCGCTCGCCGGCCAGCGGGCGCGGGTCGATCGCCAGCCAGGGCGCCCGGTCGGCGGCGAGCACGTTGCCGTGGTGGAAGTCCCCGTGGAGCAGGAGGGTCTCGGCGGAGGAGCCGGCCAGGCCGTCGGCCGTGTCCAGGGCCTCGGCGATCAGGGGCTCGGCCTCGGCTGCGCCGGGCAGGGCGCGGTGCCCGCGCAGCCGTTCCGCGGTGTCGGCGGTCCGGGCCGCGAGGGTCGGGAACGGGTGGTCCTCGGGCAGGGCGGTCCAGAGCCGGTGCAGCAGGCTGGTCGCCTCCAGCATCGCCTTCGCCTCGGCGAGCGAGCGCAGCGGGATGTCCCCGTGCAGCCGCTCCAGCAGCAGGACGCCCTCGGCGGGGTCCGCGTCCAGCAGCAGGACGGCTCCGCGCCCGGCCCAGTGGGCGAGCGCCGCGTGCTCCAGCGCGGTCTCGGGGGTCCGCAGGCCGGTCTTGAGGACGGCGGGGGAGAGGTCGTCGCGGTGGACGTAGGCGACCAGGCTCAGGCTGCCGCCGGGGTCGAGCACCCGTTCCAGGGTGAGGTCCCAGCGCGCCAGGTGGGCGGCCACCCGCGCGGGCAGCCCGGCCAGCCACTGCCGGCCCGGTTCGCCCTCGCTCGCCGCGACGCCGCGCGCCAGCCAGGCGGGGACGGTGATCTGCGGTGCTGCTCCCGACATGCCGACCTTCCGGTTGACGCTCCCCCGTTGGTGTTACCCGTCCATTGTCGGCCATGAACGGGAAACCGCAGGTCAGCGCCGCGGGCCCTAGGGGGTGGTGGCCGTGGGGGTGGGGAGGGGCTCGGGGATGCCGGGGAAGGCGGGGTCGGCCGTGCCCCAGCGGTGGGCGCGCAGGGCGCAGTCGCGCAGGGCGTCGGCGGCGGCGCCCCGCTGGGGGCCGGGGACGGCGGCGACCAGGTCGGCGTAGACGGTGGTGAGCCGGGTTTCGAGGTGGGCGGCGAGCTTGGTGGCGCCGGCCGCGTCGGTGACGGCGAACGGGAGCTGGTAGCCGGCGGCCGCGGCGGCCGGGGTGGCGCCGAGGGAGCCGATCAGCCGTTGCCAGGCGTCCCGCCGGGCCTCGTGGGCGGCGTAGGCGGTGCGGGCGTCGGTGCGCTGCTGGTCCTCGGGGAGCCGGGCGCCGACCACGCCGTAGCCGTAGACGGCGGCGTGTTCGGCGCCGAGGGCGCCCTGGAGGGCAGTGACCGCTGCGGTGGCGGCGGGGTCGGCCGACGGGCCGGCGGAGGGGGAGCCGGTGGGCTGGTCGCTCGGGGGCGCGGTCGGCGCCTCGGTGGGGGTGGCGGCCGGGGGCGGGGCGACCAGCGGGGTGGTGTCGCCGAGGGCGACGGCGTGCAGCACGTCGGAGGCGGCGACCGAGGCGAGCAGCCGGGCCAGCGGCGGCCGGGCTGCGGCCAGGTCGGCGAGGCGGGCCTGGGCGGTCTGCCGTTCGAGTGCGGCGAGCGCGGCGGGGGTGCCGACCGGCGTTCCGCTCGGTGTCCCGCTCGGGCTGGTCGAGGGCGTGGTGGAGGGCGCGGTGGGAGGCGTGGTGGAGGGCGTGGCCGGGGGCGCCGGGGGGATCGAGGCGGCCGGCAGCCCGTAGGCGAGGGCGGCGCGGTGCTGGGCCACCTCGGCCCGGAGCGGCTGCAGCACGGCGGCCTGGGCGCCGCCCGGGCCTGCGAGCAGGGCGTCGTAGCCGGCCAGCAGGGTGTCGGTGGCGGCGATGGAGCGCAGGATGACCGGTTCGTCCGGGTTCGGCAGCGGGCCGCGGTTGTCGGGCGCGGCGTCGTCGCCGCTGTGGGAGCCGGTGCAGGCGGTGAGGGTGGTGAGGGCGAGCAGCCCGAGAGCCAGGAGCGTGCGTCGGCTGGGCGGCTGCATGGGTGTCACTCCGGGGCGTGTGCGGGAGGGCGGCCTCCCCGCCTGCCCTTCGTAGGCGTGAATGATTACAGAATCCCCACGATTCCGGGCGGGGATTCGGATCTTGGGACGCCCCGGGAGCGGGTGTGAGCTTGCTCGCAGTGGGTGGCGTGCGCCCGGTCGGGGGTGGTCCGGAATCGGTGGTTCGCGGCTTCACCGGCTAGGCTTTGGGCCGAGCTGCCGTGACCCGGTGTGCGCCGGACCGGCGCCGGAGGGCGCGGAGCGACCTTCTGACAACAGCAGACGCGGCCGAGGAGTCCACCCGGATGAGCACCACCCACACCGACCGGCTGCGCGCGTTGCTGGAGCCGCTGGCCGTGCAGGCCGGTCTGGACCTGGAGGACGTCAAGGTCACCAAGGCCGGCAGCCGCCGCCAGGTGCAGATCGACGTCGACACCGACGGCGGCGTGGACATGGACGCCATCGCCGAGTTCAGCCGGGTGGTCGGTGAGGCTCTGGACGAGTCGGACCTGCTGGGCGACGAGCCCTACCTGCTGGAGGTCGGTTCGCCGGGCGCTGAGCGCTCGCTGGACCTGCCCCGGCACTGGCGTCGCGCGGAGGGCCGACTGGCCAAGATCCACCTGGTCGACGGCGGGGAGATCGTCGCCCGGGTGCTGGAGGCGGACGAGGACGGCGCGCTGGTCGAGGTGCAGCCGGTGAAGGGCCGTGGCCGTCCGAAGGAGCGCCGGCTGGCGTACGCCGAGGTGGATCGGGCGCGCGTGCAGGTCGAGTTCAACCGCAAGGACGACAAGCTCCTCGACGAGGCCGCGGACTACGCGGACGACGACGCCTCCGAGGAGGGGGACGACGGTGCGCTGTGACCTGCGCACCGCCCGGACCATGACGAACGTGACGAAAAAAGACGAGGAGGCGTAGCCGTGGACATCGACATGAGTGCCCTGCGCACGCTGGTCAACGAGAAGAACATCCCCTTCGACCTGCTGGTCGAGTCCATCGAGTCCGCCCTCCTCACCGCGTACCACCGCACCGAGGGCTCGCGCCGCCGCGCCCGGGTGCACCTGGACCGCAAGTCCGGCCACGTCACCGTGTGGGCGACGGAGGACCCGGCCGAGCTGGACGAGGGCGTCGAGCCCAAGGAGTTCGACGACACCCCGAACGGCTTCGGCCGGATCGCGTCCAGCATCGGCATCCAGGTGATGATGCAGCGTCTGCGCGACGCCGCCGACGACCAGACCTTCGGTGAGTACGCGGGCAAGGAGGGCGACATCGTCACCGGTGTCGTCCAGCAGGGCAACGACCCGAAGAACGTGCTGGTCGACATCGGCAAGCTGGAGGCCATCCTGCCGCCGCAGGAGCAGGTCCCGGGCGAGGACTACCGGCACGGCACCCGGCTGAAGTGCTACGTCGTGGCGGTGCGCCGCGGTGTGCGCGGGGCCTCGGTGACGCTGTCGCGGACGCACCCGAGCCTGGTGAAGAAGCTGTTCGCGCTGGAGGTCCCGGAGATCGCGGACGGCAGTGTGGAGATCGCGGCGATCGCCCGTGAGGCCGGCCACCGCACCAAGATCGCGGTCTGGTCGCGCCGGGCCGGGCTGAACGCCAAGGGCGCCTGCATCGGCCCGATGGGCAGCCGGGTGCGCGCGGTGATGGGCGAGCTGCACGGCGAGAAGATCGACATCGTCGACTGGTCGGAGGACCCCCGGGAGATGGTCGCCGCGGCGCTGTCCCCCGCACGGGTGACCAGCGTGGAGATCGTCGACCTGGCCCAGCGTTCCGCCCGGGTGATCGTGCCGGACTACCAGCTGTCGCTGGCGATCGGCAAGGAGGGGCAGAACGCCCGCCTCGCCGCCCGCCTCACCGGCTGGCGGATCGACATCCGTCCGGACACCGAGGGCCAGCCCGAGGACGGCGGTCGGGACACCGACCGCTGAGTGCGGCGCTGACCGGTCGTTCGCCCTGCCAAAGCCCCCCGTCGTTCCGCCCGGGATCGGTGGGGCGGCGCCATGTCCCTTCGGAGGGGTAGACTTGCCTTCGTCTGGCCGGACGCACGTCCGAGCACGCCCGGAACGCACCTGCGTGGGCTGCCGCAAGCGAGCGGCCAAGCACCAGCTGTTGCGTGTCACGGCGGTCGAGGGCGTCTGCGTCCCTGATCCCCGTGGTGCACTGCCGGGCCGGGGCGCTCACCTGCACCCCGATCCGGCCTGCCTCGACCTCGCGGTCCGCCGTCGGGCGTTTCCCCGGGCCTTCCGCCTCCAGGGGACGCTCGACACGGAGCGGCTCCGCGAGTTCATCGGGGAGCGGACCGTCGACACCCCGGCGCCCTGAGTCCATCAGGCCGCCCGGTGGGGCGACACCCGCTACGGCCGCCGCTCAGTGCGGCGGGAGAACCACCGCAACAAGCACGGTTCGCGGGCAGCCGCGTGCCGTGCCACCAGTCAGGTACCTCGCGATGTGGAAGTAGGTCGAGATTGCGATGAGCTCTCGATGAGTACGCGATGAGTACGCGATGGGTACGCCCATGAAGTAGCGACGGTCCGGCGGACGAGACACCCCGGACTCATAGACAGGAGTGAAGTGGCTAAGGTCCGGGTTTACGAACTCGCCAAGGAACTTGGCTTGGAGAGCAAGGCCGTCATGGCCAAGCTCACCGAGCTCGGTGAGTTCGTCCGTTCGGCGTCCTCGACGATTGAGGCGCCGGTCGTACGAAAGCTGACTGACGCGCTTGGTGTGGCCCCCACCGGTGGTGGTTCCGCTGCCAAGCCGGGCCCGCGCAAGAGCGCGGCGCCCCAGCCCGCGGGTGGCTCCGCCGCCGCGGGTGCACCCAAGCCGGGTGCTCCGACCCCGGGTCCGCGCCCCAGCGCGACCCCTGGTCCCCGTCCCACCCCGGCCGCGGCCCCTGCGGCCGAGGCCGCGCCCGCCGCCCCGGCGGCCCCCGCCGCCGCCAAGCCGGCGGGTGGCCCGACCCCGGGCC